>CAYVAP010000876.1:0-2118 GCA_964449365.1 uncultured Bacteroidia bacterium | reverse complement strand
TCTTGGAGCCAACCGATCTTTGACAGCAGGGCGTAGGGGTTTATCGCTTTGGGTTCAATGGCAAAGAAGCTGATAACGAAGTTTATGGCAATGAGAATAGCTTGGACTTTGGGGCTAGGATCTATGATCCGAGACTGGGGAGGTGGTTGAGTGTGGATCCGTTAGCTAGGAAGTATCCTGGTATGAGCCCTTACAACGGATTGGGGGACAATCCAATCTTATATGTTGACCCTGACGGGAAAGAGATATACATTCAAGTCTACGAAAAAATCAAAAATGAAGATGGAAAGACAAAACTGAAAGTAACAAAGCTAAGATATGATGGAGATAATTTATTAAACGAGGATGGAAGCATTTATGATGGCGAAAATCCGTTTGCACTCGATGCGAGGCAAGCCCTAAATCATCTCAAAGCAACGGAAGCATCCAAAATCAATTTTGGGGGTGAGAATGATGAACCTGTTGACATTATAGATGCATTTGTTGGTAACGAAGAGCATGACATATTTCTTGAGCAGGGATCAGAGGGAGAATACTTACCTGGATCAAATTTTATAGAATGGTCGCCTAGAGAAGGTAGCAAATTTTTGATAAAACCCCCAGATGAGATATTTATTCCTAGTGAAAGTGACTATGGTTACGCGTCTCCATCAGCAGCTCTTGGCCATGAGCTCATTCATGCATACAACGATCATTTTGATAATGATGCTTTTTTGTCCCGACACGGGACAAAGTATAATAGAGATGAACATCCCTATTTTCCCAATCAGGAAGAGGAGGAAGCAACTCTTAACTGGGGAAACCAAGTCCACAAGGCTTTGGGGGAAGATAAGCGAATTAACTACCGTATTTCCATATACACAACAACTAGCCCAATTTCAACAAGCCCGAAAGGAGAATGATGCATATTCATGTATTTTAAAACGTGTATTCTATGAGTAAATTATTAAAATGCTTAATTTTTGTTTTGATGCCCTCTTGCATTTCTCCAGTAATTGTATGTCAATACGACAAATACAAAAAGGATAATTATATACTCGGAGGCGATATTTGGGGTAACAAATCCTATCGTTTATTTGAAGAAGACCCATATATTGAAATAGACACAATCAAGTCGAGCTTACTCAATAAAAGGCTAGAAAAAATTTTAAAAAAAGCGGAAAGTGAAATGCTACCCGTAAGATTTGACGATAATTATTATGAATATGCCTTTGCTACAGCAAATGGAGACACATTGTATACTAATGGATATTTTAAATGGTGGAAGGTAGATGGAAAAATCATAACAATTTCTCCAGGTATCTCCTCCTTTTTTAAGAAACGCTTCTATAATCCTCATTTGCGGTCCAAAGGTGGTGGTACCTGAAGTAGATATTGTTCGCTAGAGTGTTCTCCCCGCCCGCGCTAGTTTGCAACTAGCGCGCCCCCATTAGCGCTGGTCTATCCTCGCACGTAGCTCGCGCCCTGCCTCCGTCGGTCATGTCCCCCTCCAGTCTCCGAAGCCACCTGCCCCGCGCCTCTAAGCGACCAAGACAGTTGCGATCCAGAAAGTAGGTTATCCCAGCGGCTCGCCGCCCTTCCAGAGGTGAATCTCCGGCCCGCCGAGTGCCTCTAGTTGCTCGCCAAGTTGGTCAAGCTGCTCCATGTAATCCTGATTGATCTCGCCCAGCAGTTCGAAGTAGGGCTTGGCCTCTTGCTCCGAGTAGTTGGCCAGGAGCCAGTTCATGTCGGCCATCACTTGGGTAATGAGCCGTTGGAGGGATCGCATGCGGGTAGATAGGGGGCGCTTCATCGCTTAGTTGTCGGTAGATGGATCAGTTTTCTCAGATACGTTAGGGTCAAGGGGAAGTTGAACGTCTTCTTCACTCTCCGGCGGGTGATGGCCGTTGGTACGGGTCTCTGGCAGGTAAGACTGCTCTTTCTCCAGCCGAGCCTGCGAGCGGTCGATGGCCTCGATAATCTGCTCAATGTTGGCCTGTAGCGCTTGCCTGACGGCCTCATCCTGAGTCTGCTGCATGCGCTGGCGCAAGTCTTCCAGTTGGGACTGATAGGCTGCAATCTCAGCTTGAATTTGCCGAATTCTTTGGTACATGTCCATCGTGAGTGGCATAAAGGGTG
>CAYVAP010000875.1:0-2119 GCA_964449365.1 uncultured Bacteroidia bacterium | reverse complement strand
GCAGTTTTACCGAGTATGGCCCCGACATCCATCAGTACAGCGACTACTATCCCTTCGGGATGGTGATGCCCGGGAGGAATTGGTCGGGGGGAGATTATCGATTTGGGTTCGGTGGCAAAGAAGCTGATAACGAAGTTTATGGCAATGAGAATAGCTTGGACTTTGGGGCGAGGATCTATGATCCGAGGCTGGGGAGGTTCCTTTCTCTTGATCCTTTCACATCGTCTTTTCCATCTAATAGCCCCTATCTTTTTGCCGCAGATAATCCGATTTATCTCATTGATCATGACGGGGAAAGCCCCTTGCCCTATGGGTATAGGAGCCTCACGACAAAGGGGCTAATTCAGCTTGCAAATTCTAAAGGCGTTTATGGAAATAAACGAGTGGGAGAGTTTTTCGAGCGAGCAGCAATGAAGGCTCTTCAATCAACAGGTAAAGTTTACCACAATACCCGTTTCAATTTCAAGTCTCCGGTTCGTGAACGTAGAAATGCCGGCACTGATAAACCTAAAACAGTACGCCCCGACGGTATAAGCTACTTTTTAAAGGTTGATGGTAAAAATCCACAAGGTACCCGAATGGGCAGCGCTAATTTTTACGAGGTTAAGGCCACACCATCCCTGCTTAGCAGGAATTATCGAGCTGGCCAGCTAGAGGGAATGGTTGACGCTGTCTCCCGACTTGCAAGTAAACAAAAGACAGGGTACGGAACTTTAACCCTCATTACGACTTCTGATACAGAGATATCACAAGATCTAATTTCGTATGCTCAGGATAAGAAAGTCCAACTGTATCAAATGACAGCCGCAATTGATGAAGATGGTAATATCGTATTTTCAGATCCAGTGAGACGAACCAACTCTCCTAACGAAGCGTATGGTAAGGCTGTGGAAAATATTATGGACTTTTTTGATTTGGATAACTTTGACGGATTCGATGCTGTTGATCCTGCAGAAATCTCACGAGGACTTCAAGGGGGAACTCCTCCAACACCAACTGGACAATACAGCATATTCCCCGACTTAGTTCCTGACGATATAGAAGTAAGTGGCTCAGACCCCGATCCTGCACAAGTAGAAGATCAATAATTGGTAATACCCCAAATTCAATGCTGCCATTGATTCCTATTTGCCAAAAATGACCCGATTACAAAGGGGACCAGCATTGAAAATATAGCACTACCCAACAATCTATTCATATGGCTTACTTTTTTCGGTTAAATCCATCTTTTCTCAGTTTGGATGCGTTAAAAATCTCCTTACCACTGCTCCTCGCATTTCTTTGTTTCCCATTCGTTAGAGCATGCGCCCAATCTAATGACAATATGAAGGACAGTAGATTCATTCGAATTTCTTACGTAGAGGCAACAAGACTTATAGAAAGTGAAAATGGAAAAATTCATGTGGCTTTGAGTTCTGCTTACGAACAGAATGTATATAAGACTAGCAAAGAACGCTTTGTAGTATTGTTCGATACACACGGCTTCGTTTATAAGGATTACAACTCGATTACCTCACACATAAATGAAACGAACAATATTGATTATGAAGAGTTTATGATAGATTCAGTTGATCTAATTGGAGACGGGATTTCGTTTATTAAACGAAAAGACTCAATAAGGCAAGACTTTTTAATAATAACAGGAATTAAATATCCCAAAAATGGAAAATTGACAATAGGCTTTCTAAAAGAGGTTGAGTTGTTTTTTAACAAAAGAAAAGATATTGCTTCAAAAGACGCATTCTTCCCAGGCCTAGTTGCATATTTAGGTGATTACATTGCTATGAAAACGGATGGCGAATGGATTGTTAATGATGGGGAAATCCTTTTTGCAAAGCCATATCCATCTGTAAAGGGTAAAGATGGAAAAGTCTATGATCCCTTTCTCATTGCCTACAAGGAGTTATTCGAATATCTTCCTTTGGATGGAGAAGTACGAATAATTGACCATCTGGAAGTTGAGCTAGATGAAGATTAACTCTCTGCGACCATCCTTTTTCCAATCAATTTGTCCCAACTACTCGTGTGAGTAACTTGGACAGATGCTATCCAAAAGGCCTTTACCCCAGCGGCTCCCCACTCTTCCACAGGTTGATCTCCGGTCCCCCCAGCGCCTCTA
>CAYVAP010000874.1:0-2120 GCA_964449365.1 uncultured Bacteroidia bacterium | reverse complement strand
ATGGGGTAGATACTATGGCTCTTTTGGGGCAATTGCCTAGCGCGAGGTGATGTTAGGCTGCTATCAGTTTCCATTGGCAGGTGAGCTCGAATCATAGTTCTTTTGTTGGAAAGAACCAACGGCAAAAAGGTTCGATGGGTAGCTCAGTCTGACGGAGCAACTGATTGCCCTACTCATGGCCTGAGTTCTGACCACGATCTGCGGTGAAAGACGCTATTTGCTCTTCCAAACCTGATGATGACATGAATTTGCAACACCGAGCCATGTACACTTGCTGGACCCTTCTGCTCTTGATGGGGGGAAGCCTATGGGGCCAGCGTACTTGGGTACCTGACGACTATCACGGCATTTCTGAGACCGATAAGCGCGTATTGTTTATCGATGAGTTTGTCGACAACCACCATCAGTGGGATTTGGGATCCTTGTATCTGGATGAAGAAATCATCAACGGCGAGTTCCGTTGCGTGTCTCACTCCTCGCACAACTACACCAAGCATCAGACCATCCCGCTGCGGAAGGTCGGCCACTATGAGATCGAGCTAAACATCCGATTTGTGAAGGGCCTCAGCTCCGTGTCTCAGTTGGGCCTAACTTTCGGGCGCGACGCCAAAGGCAATGAGTACAACCTGGTATTCAATCCGAAGCTCCAGTATCGGCTCTATCGCTACGAGCGCAATCGGGCGTTTGACCTGATCGGTTGGCGCAGCGATGGGGCGCTGCGCCTCAAGCATGGCTACAATCGACTGATGATCCGGCAAGTAGATGATCGCTGGTACATATTCATCAACCGTAGCTTGGTCGAGGAGCTGCCTGCCCACCCTCTGTTTGGCGATCAAATTGGGTTTACTCTGGGAGGAAACATGGAGGTCGAGGTCGACTTTATCCGTGTCTCAGAGATCATGGCTCAAGACACCGAAGGACCTGACATCCAGCTGATGGAGCCCATGATGGCCTCCGAGAGCGAAGAATTGGTGCTGCACGATGCCCGCCAAATTATCCGTGGGCGGGTCAATGATCCCTCGGGCGTGCAAAGCGTAGCCATCAACGGGCACCCGATCACTGTCTCTGAAGAAGGCATTTTTACTGCCTCCATTCTGCTCTCCGAAGGGCGCACCCCCATCGAAATCGTGGCTACCGACCGATATCAGCATAGCTCGATCCGGCGCTTGATCATGAATTACACTGAGGTATCCGCCTTGCCTTCGATGACACACAGCCCACGCCCTTCGCCCTCTGCTGCTTCTTACATGGACCAGTACCAAGAGGGAGGCATCAAGGGTCGCGGCAACAACTATCTGCTGCTCATCGGGATCAATGACTACCGTAATTGGAACCCCCTGCACAACGCCGTCAAGGACTGCCGGGATATCGCCGAGACTCTGACGACCTACTACCAGTTCGAGCCGGATAAGGTCATCACTCTCTTCAACGAGAGTGCCACCCGCGAAAACATCCTGGAAACCCTCGAAGGCTTGCAGGAGATGATCACCTCCGAAGACAACCTGCTGATTTACTACGCGGGACACGGTTATTACGACGACTTTTCCCGGCTGGGCTATTGGGTGCCTGTGGATGCCCGTCTGAACAAAATCCCGGATTTTATCCGCAACTCTACCATTCACGACTACTTGCGCACCATCGACACCAAGCATACGCTGCTGATCGCAGACGCCTGCTACGCTGGATCGCTGTTTGCTACCAGCCGAGGCAACCTCGACATCAATGCCAAGTCGCGCTGGGCCTTCACTTCGGGCGACATCGAGAAGGTATGGGACGGACAGCCCGGGCAGAATAGCCCTTTTGCCCGCTACCTGATCGGTTACTTGAAAAATAACCATAAGCCTGAACTATTGGCTAGCGACCTGATCGACGCGGTCAAAACCACCGTACAGCGCAATACCGCCCAGACGCCTCAGGGCAGCGCCCTCCGTCAGGCTGGCGACAACGGGGGCGTCTTCGTCTTCTACCGGAAATAGCCTTGCGCAGCGAGATCAGCCGCCCCGCTGTCAAGCAGGCCACCAAAACACCAACGGCCTTGGTTTGTGTAAACCAAGGCCGTTTTGGGCACAACGGTATATAGATGCTAGTGCTTCGCATTCGAAATTCGTAATTGAAAGTAA
>CAYVAP010000873.1:0-2122 GCA_964449365.1 uncultured Bacteroidia bacterium | reverse complement strand
TTCGGCCATCAGCGCTTTAAATTACGAACTCCTGATCACGAATTTCGAATGCGAAGCATTAGTGAAGCGACTTCGACGTTCGCAGGCATTTATTCGTAGTGGGAAGTAAATTTAGCCGCTGGGGCGGCCACTGAGTGAGCCAAGAGGAACGGAAGGTAAATGTTGTAACTGACCACCTTATACCCTTATTCCCCCAACCGCTCATATAGGTGAGTAAACCTAACCGCTTGGGGCGGCCACTGAGAAGGAGGAAATAAAGGAGGAGACCGCCCTCCCGATGACGATTACTTCAACACCGCCCGGGCGATCACCAATTTCTGAATTTCGCTGGTACCCTCACCGATGGTACAGAGCTTGGCATCGCGGTAATATTTCTCGACGGGAAACTCCTTGATGTATCCGTAGCCACCGTGCACCTGAATGGCCTCGTTGGCGCACCACACAGCGGCTTCACTGGTGTAGAGCTTGGCCATGGCCGAGTGCTGGTTCACGTCCAAGCCGCGCGTAATGCGGTCAGCCGCCTGATAGGTGAGCAGATCACCCGCTTGGATCTTGGTGTACATGTCCACCAGCTTAAACTGGATGGCTTGAAAGTCGATAATGGGTTGCTCGAATTGATGGCGCTCTTGGGCGTACTTGAAGCTGGCTTCGAAAGCCCCCTTGGCGATGCCCTGTGAGAGGGCCGCGATGGAAATGCGCCCACCGTCGAGCACCTTCATCGCTTGCTTGAAGCCTTCGCCTTCCTGCCCCAACAACTGAGACTGGTGGATGCGGCAGTCTTCGAAGGTCAGCTCGGTCGTCTCTGAAGCGCGCATACCCAGCTTGTTTTCCTTTTTGCCGTGGGAGAAGCCGGGGGTACCCTTCTCGATAATGAAGGCCGAGGCATTGTTGCGGGTGCGGGGCTCGCCCGTACGCACCACCACCACTGCTACCTGACCAGACTTGCCATGGGTGATGAAGTTTTTGGCCCCGTTGAGCACGTAGTGGTCGCCATCTTTGACCGCGACGGTCTTCATATTGCTGGCATCGGAGCCAGTGTTGGGCTCGGTGAGGCCCCAAGCACCGATCCACTCGCCGGTGGCGAGCTTGGGCAGGTATTTTTGCTTTTGCTCTTCGGTACCAAACTTGAGGATATGGTTGGTGCACAACGAATTGTGCGCCGCCATGCTCAGGCTGACGCCACCGCAAAACTTGGCCAGTTCTTGAATGGCGATCACGTATTCGAAGTAGCCAAAGCCAGAACCACCATACGCTTCGGGCACCAGTACACCCATCAGACCCATCTCGCCTAGTTCCTCGAAAATTTCCAGCGGAAACTCCTGAGATTCATCATATTGCATGACCACTGGCCGCAGGCGCTCTTCGCCCCAACGACGGATCATGTCCGCGATCATCTGTTGATTCTCCGTCAGGTTGAAATCCAGCCCTTGGCTGGCTTGTTCCAAAATAGCTTCCATTGTATGAGTTTGTAGTTCGTAGTTCGTAGTTCGCAGTTGAATTGGCCGCTTGGGGGCGGCCGCTGAGTGAGCCAATATGAACGGAGAAACCGCCCTGCCTAGCGACTGCATACCGTATATCGGTGATCATTTATGTAGGTAGGCGATTTTTACCAAATAGCCTAACGAACATTCGGAAGGAAAGATAGGATTTTCTTTGCAAAAGGCAAAATCTCTTGCCGCAAAGCGCTCACATTGGCTCGGTGGCTGAAGCAAAACCCTAAAGGCACTTCGCTCTTTAGGGGTGTAGAATAGCTGGCCGTTCCGTTTTCGAGGGCTGGTTTCTGCGGCTCTTTTCACCCCCACAGGCTCCTCCAGGGGGCACGGCAGCAAGGTTGAGTTTTGCTCAACCGAAGGGGAATATCCCCCTTGAGAGGGACACAGGGGGTAAACCTTCACCCAATATGAGCCTTTATCCCCTGATAATCAGATGCGAGTAGAGCACTCGATTCCGGAATAGTCAGGAGAACAGAGCCATGGTCTGGGAAGAATGCAAAGCCAGGGCCCACTCGCAGGGCGAAGCCTGGGGTGTATCGCGACCAACGCCTCTTCTAAGAGAACTGTTCGCCCCGTACTAGTGCTCTGTCAACTCCCGAATGATGGGTGATCGCTGCATCTTTTTCCGC
>CAYVAP010000872.1:0-2125 GCA_964449365.1 uncultured Bacteroidia bacterium | reverse complement strand
CTAAATATGGTACTCGCCGCGAGAAAAAGAAGAAGTAAGCAGCACTGTTAGCTTAAGGATTCATCATGAGAAAGAACAGAGCCAAAAATCGCCAGATTATCCCCGACTCTCGCTATAGTAGTGAGTTGGTGACCAAGTTTGTAAATAACTTGATGCAGGATGGCAAGAAGAGTACAGCTTACAGTATCTTCTACGGAGCGATGGACATCATCGAGTCGCGGGGCGAAGACTCCGGGCTGGAAGTATTTCAAAATGCCCTCAACAACGCTATGCCTGCGGTCGAGGTGAAGAGCCGCCGTGTAGGAGGGGCTACCTTTCAGGTGCCCATCGAGGTGTCGCCCAAGCGCAAAGAAGGACTGGGCATTCGCTGGATCATCAAATATTCGCAGTCGCGCAATGGTAAGTCGATGAAGGAAAAGCTGGCCGCTGAGCTGATGGCTGCCGCGCGCGGTGAAGGTGGTGCCGTCAAAAAGCGGGATGATACCCACCGCATGGCTGAAGCCAACAAAGCCTTCTCGCATTTCCGCTTCTAGTCATAGTTCACAGCTTTTAGTCTGTCGTTCGTAGTTGACCTGATGCACTCACGAGAAGCGTTTAACGCTGAACTATCTACTTCAAGCCACCCCCCAAAGCACTATTCAAAAACCATAAATCGGGAGAATTTTCAGTTATGGAATACAATCGTCGCGTATCCTTGCAAAAGACCCGTAACATTGGGATTTCCGCCCATATTGATGCGGGTAAGACGACCACTACCGAGCGAGTTCTGTTTTACACAGGCATTTCGCACAAAATCGGTGAAGTACACGACGGGGCAGCCACCATGGATTGGATGGAGCAAGAGCAAGAGCGTGGTATCACCATCACCTCTGCGGCTACCACCACTTTTTGGCCCTATCAGGATGAGGACTATCGGATCAACATCATCGACACCCCCGGTCACGTAGACTTTACCGTAGAGGTAGAGCGTTCGCTGCGGGTTCTCGATGGGGCCATCATGCTCTATTGCGCAGTATCTGGCGTCGAGCCTCAATCTGAAACCGTCTGGCGTCAGGCTGAAAAGTACCACGTGCCCCGGATTGGTTTCGTCAACAAAATGGATCGCTCAGGGGCTGACTTCTTTGAAGTGGTCAAGCAGATCAAGAGTATGCTGGGTGGCAACCCTGTGCCCATCCAGGTGCCCATTGGAGCGGAAGCAGACTTCAAAGGCGTGGTCGACCTCATCGATAATAAAGCCATCGTATGGGATGACGAAAATTATGGTATGACCTACCAGGAGATCGAAATTCCTGCCGACCTAGTCGATACGGTAGAAGAGTGGCGCACCAATCTTTTCGAAGCAGTGGCCGAGTACGACGAGGCCATCATGGAGAAGTACTTCGAAGATCCCGAGTCGATCACTCGCGAAGAGGTATTGTCAGCCCTGCGTGCTGCTACCCTCGACATGGCCATTCAACCGCTGATGTGCGGTTCTGCTTTTAAAAACAAAGGGGTACAGGCAGTCTTGGATGCGGTTTGCTCCCTGCTCCCTTCCCCTCTGGATATGCCGCCCGTAGAAGGGGAGAACCCCGAAACTGGCGAGAAAGAAACCCGTCAGGCCGATCCCAAGGATCATTTTGCCTCGCTGGCTTTCAAAATCATGACTGACCCCTACGTAGGTCGCCTGGCCTTCTTCCGGATCTACTCCGGTCGCCTGGAAGCCGGTAGCTACGTACTCAACAACCGCACGGGCAAGAAGGAGCGCATCAGCCGCTTGCTGCAAATGCACTCTAGCAAGCAGCAGCCCGTAGATTTTGTGGAGTCAGGAGACATTGCTGCGGCGGTTGGTTTCAAGGACATCCGTACGGGAGATACCCTCACCGACCTCGATCACCCGCTTATCTTGGAGGCCATTACCTTCCCTGAGCCGGTCATCAAGCTCGCTGTGGAGCCCAAAACGCAGAAAGATGAGGCTAAGCTGTCCAATGGTCTGGCCAAGCTTTCCGAAGAAGACCCGACTTTCCAAGCTCACACTGATGACGAAACGGGGCAGACCATTATCGCGGGTATGGGTGAGCTCCACCTGGAGATCATCGTAGACCGCCTACGCCGCGAGTTCAAAGTGGAAGTAAACCAAGGTCAACCG
>CAYVAP010000871.1:0-2125 GCA_964449365.1 uncultured Bacteroidia bacterium | reverse complement strand
CCCCCCCATATTGGCTCACTCAGTGGCCGCCCAAGCGGCTAAATTTACTTTCAACTTCGAACTATCAACTCCGAACTATCTCCCATGTCCCGATTCTTCAACCTTCTCCTCTGGCTAGCGATGGCCCTAGCCACGACTTCTTGCCTCACCATCGAAGAGCTGTATACCTTCAACAAAGATGGCTCAGGGCAGATGGAATTGGCCTTTGATCTCAAGCAACTAGCGATGTTTGTGGAAGAAGGGCCGCAGCGAGATTCCTTGTTTATGATGAGCGCCATGTTTGATGAAATGACCCCGCAGCTCGAAGAGCTAGACGGCATCACGCAGGTCGAAACCTTTGAAGACCGCGAAAACATGCGCATCGGGATGCGCTACGCGTTTAGCGACGTGGCAGCCCTCAATCGCGCCCTTAACAACGTGCTGATTCTCGAAGGAAAAAAAGGACACGCCTTTTTTACCGAGGAAAAAGACCTCATTCGTCGCCACACCGCCTCAGCTGAGCAGGGATTGTCGCTAGTAGACGTGGTGGCTCAGTCTTTCATGAGCCAGGGAGCTGATCCGGCAGAAGCAGAAATGGTGCTCGGGATGATGAAATACCACACTCGCTACCAATTCCCCGATCGAGTAAAGCTGGTGTACGCCCAGGCTGAGACAGAAGTCTCTGGCGAGGAGCGTGAACGAGTGCTGCTCAAAGCGACCCTGAACGAACTGATCGACGACCGCGACCAACTCGATGCCTCTTTTGTCTTCAAATAATCCCCAAAGAGTCCTTTCGAATCGGCGTAGCCTCTGGTGGTCTCCCCTCAATTGGGCTTTTTTCTTTACCCTAGTCCTGCTGATGGGGCTCAATACCTCGCGGGCGGTGCTCAGCGTGGAGACGGTATTGCTCGCCGCCACTGCCCTTTGGTACCAATGGCAAAATGGCTGGCGCTGGCCACAGGGCCGACGCGAGCTGCGCAATCTGGCCTGGGCCATGAGCAGCCTCTTTGGGCTGGCCCTGCTCAGTGGCCTCAACACCGATAGCGACTGGGGTACCGACGTGTACGCCAAGATCCCCCTGTTGCTGCTGCCCTGGGCGGTGGCCGTGCTGCCAGATTTCTCGCTGCGACAAAAGACCCTGCTGGTGCTGGGCTACCTCTTGACTCAGACGGTGGTGGCTCTCATTTCGCTCGGCATAGCAGCAGCAGACCTAGAAGCCACCATGGTCGCCGTAGAGCGCAACGCGAGTATCACCATTGCCACCGGGGCGTCGCATATCTACTTCGGGCTGACCCTCGCCTTTGCGGCCTGCCTGGGCATTTTTTGGTGGCGGCAGGACCATCCGCCGCAGGTTTTCAAGCAGGAACGCTGGCTATGCCTGGCCCTGGGAGTAATCGACTTCGTGGCCCTTCACTTTTTCACCTCCCGCACTGGATTGATGGCTTTGTACGTGGGGGTGGGGCTGGGGGGGCTGTTTTATCTGGTGCAGCGCCGGGCCTGGCGTCTGGGGATAGGGCTGTTGTTGCTCATGACGCTGACGCCTACGCTGGCCTTTCACCTGCTGCCCTCCTTTCGGGTGCGGGTAGAAGTCACCCTCTGGGACTACGAGCAGTATCAGCAGCCCGAGGCTGACCTGACCTACAACTCCGCCTCGCTGCGCCTGCTGGCCTGGGAGACGGCCGCAGAAATCATCGCCGAGCACCCCCTCACGGGCGTGGGCCTGCGCGACGTCAAAGACGAGATGGAAGCCCAATACGCCCGCAATGGGGCCTTCGAGCGGGCTAACGTGCCCCTCGACGATCCCCACAACCAATACCTACACTATCTGGTCGGAGCAGGCGTAGGGGCCTTTTTGCTGCTGCTCTTCGTGCTGGCTTACCCGCTGTGGCGGCTACGCGGCCCCTCACAGGTGCTGATGGCCGCCCTGATCGGCACCGTGCTGGCTGCCTTAGCCTTCGAGAGCATCTTGCAGCGACAGATCGGCATGACCTATTTCGCGCTGTTTTATGTGCTGGTGCCGGGGCTGGGGCGAGAGCCTGACGATGCGCATAGGTAACGAGTTCGTAGCTCGTAGTTGGACCCGTGGCGCCCCCCGTACCTCTTGACTCCGTCAGGAGCGATGGTAGGGCCACGGCACGTGCCGCGC
>CAYVAP010000870.1:0-2131 GCA_964449365.1 uncultured Bacteroidia bacterium | reverse complement strand
CTCAATGAGCAACTCGGCATCGGGGCCACTGGCGAAAACCTCAACCGCGCTCGCGTCACTACCACCCTCGGCGGGGTAGAGCAAACGCCCACCGTGCTACAAACGGGCGTGTCCTACCGACCCGTGGAGGAGGTGCTGCTGCTGGTCGAATTGCGCAAGGAAGAAGCCTACGATCCCAGCTTTCGGGGGGGCATCGAATATGTGATTGCGCCTGTGCTCTCGGCACGGGTGGGCGGCGGGGTGCAGCCTTTGCTACTCAGTGGCGGGATCGGCCTCAATTGGGAAGGGCTGGCCCTCGATCTAGCCCTGAGCTACACCGAGCAGTTTACCTCGCCTCACCTATCGCTGAGCTACGCATTCTGAAACGACTACTCGCAAACTTTACGCTTCATGTCTACTCCGCCCATTTTGTGGAAGCCAGACGCCGACACCCAGGCTCATGCCAACCTGAGCGCCTACCAGCAGTGGCTGCGCGAGCAGCGTCGACTTTACTTTACTACCTACGACGAGCTTTGGCAATGGTCCATCGAGCAGCCCGAAGCCTTCTGGCAGTCGATCTGGGACTATTTCGAGGTGGTCAGCCACGAGCCATATCGCTACGTGCAGTCTTCCGACCCAATGCCTTACACCCAATGGTTTGCGGGGAGTCGGCTCAACTACGCCGAGCATATTTTTCGGATGGAAAACAGCGAGCGCCCGGCCATCCGTTTTCAGTCTGAGCGCCATCCGTTGCGAGAAATCAGTTGGCAGGAGTTGAGGGGGCAAGTGGCCGCCTTTGCCACCTATCTGCGGCAGCAAGGGGTAGGCCCGGGTGATCGCTTAGTGGCTTATTTGCCCAACATTCCTGCCGCGACGGTAGCCTGGTTGGCGGCATGCTCTCTGGGCGCGGTGTGGTCTAGCGCTTCGCCCGACTTTGGGGCCGATAGCGTGATCGAGCGTTTTGCTCAGATCGAGCCCAAGGTGCTGATTGCAGTCGACGGGTATCAATACGGCGGCAAGCCCTACGACAGGCGCGATACCGTGCGCGACATGGTGGCTCAGTTGCCCACGTTGCAGCGTACTGTACTGGTTCCCTACCTCGATGAGAAGGCCGGGGCCTTTGTAAGCGGAGCTGATACCTGGTCTCGGGCTTTGGGCACGCCTGCTGAGCCGCTGAGCTTCGTGCCGCTGCCCTTCGAGCATCCCATTTGGGTGCTCTATTCGTCAGGGACCACCGGCGCGCCCAAGGCCATCACCCACTCGCACGGGGGCATGCTCGTGGAACATCTCAAGTACCTGGCCTTTCACAATGATGTGAAGGTGGGAGAAAATTTTTTCTGGTTTTCTACCACTGGCTGGATGATGTGGAACTACGTGCAGGCGGCGCTCTTGCACGGAGCCACCATCGTGCTGTACGACGGCAGTCCGGGGTATCCCAGCCTGGATGTGCTGTGGGAATTGGCAGAAAAAGCCCCCCTGCACCACTTTGGCAGCAGTGCGCCCTTTATCGTGGCCTGCATGAAACGGGGGCTGAGCCCCAAGGCCAAGTTCGATCTCAGCACCCTGCGCTCGCTCAGCTCGACTGGGGCACCGCTGCCGCCGGAGGGATTTGCCTACTTGCATCACAAGGTGAAAAAAGACCTGTGGCTGGTGTCTATGAGCGGCGGTACCGACGTATGTACCGCCTTTGTGGGAGGGGTACCGACAGTCCCGGTGTATCAGGGCGAAATTCAGCGCCGGGCTTTGGGCTGCGACATAAAGAGCCTGGACGAAGCGGGCAAGCCCCTGATCGAGGTGGTGGGCGAAATGGTGATCACCCAGCCGATGCCCTCCATGCCCATTTACTTTTGGAACGACCCCAAGTACGAGCGCTACCTCGATAGCTACTTCGATACCTACCCGGGACAGTGGCGGCACGGCGATTGGCTCCAAATCACCAAGCGCAATACCCTGGTGATCCTGGGGCGCAGCGACGCCACCCTCAATGGGCAGGGGGTGCGCATCGGTACGGCAGAAATCTACCGGGCGGTAGATCAGATCGCGGGCATCGCTGATAGCCTGATCGTAAATCTGGAACTGCCCCATGGCGATCACTACATGCCGCTCTTTGTGCAGCTAGCTGAGCGACAAGCCCTCGACCAAGCGCTCATCG
>CAYVAP010000869.1:0-2142 GCA_964449365.1 uncultured Bacteroidia bacterium | reverse complement strand
GCTCAGGTCGTAGCCCTCGAGAAGATTGAGCATCTGCAAGGCCGCGATGCCCTGGCCGTTGGGGGGCAACTCGTAGACATCGTAACCACGATAGTTGGTCGAAACGGGGGTTACCCACTCCGATGTGTGGGCCTTGAGGTCGTCGCGGGAGAGAAAGCCGCCGATTTCCTGCATGTGGGCGTCGATCTTTTTGGCGATTTCGCCTTTGTAGAAGGCTTTGCGGCCTTTCTCAGCGATCAATTCGTAGGTATTGGCCAGGCGGGGATTTTTGAAGATCTCCCCCTTGCGTGGCGCGTGGCCGTCGATCATGTAGGTCTCGGCTACGTTGGGGTAGTCTTTGAAGTAATCGACGCTGCGACCCAGGTAGTAAGCGATCAGCTCTGATACCGGAAAGCCCTTGCGGGCGTAGCTGATGGCAGGGGACAAAATCAGTGTCATGGGCAAGCGCCCAAAGCGATCGTGCAACTCAAACCACCCATCTACTGCGCCGGGCACACTGACGGGCAAGGGGCCATAGGGTGGAATGCTTTCATACCCTTGGTCGAGGAAGTACTGGCGGGTGAGACTTTGGGGCGAGCGCCCGCTGGCGTTGAGGCCATAGAGTTGCTGGCTCTCGGCGTCCCAGACGATGGCAAAGAGGTCTCCGCCGATACCCGATCCGGTAGGCTCCATCAGGCCCAGGGTGGCATTGGCAGCAATGGCCGCATCGACGGCGGTGCCGCCTTGCTTGAGGATGTCGATCGCTACCTGGGTGGCCAAGGGCTGACTGGTACAGGCCATACCTTGGGGGGCGATCACTTCTGAGCGCGTGGCGAAGGCGCGCCCGGTAAGTCGGTCCTGGGCCAAAAGGGAACTACAGAGCAATAGCAAAAAAAGGAGGATGATGCGCATAATTGGTACGTTTTCGAGAAGGAACTGGGCTTTCAAGCCGATCTTCTCACCGATAGAATCCTGCCCTGGAGCCGATCTTGGTCAGGGCTAAATGTGAACTTAACAAACTCCTTTCCATTGTTTCCCACAAAAAGCTGTATTTTTGAGGCATGAAACCAATACAACACCTAATACTCACGTTTGCGATCTCGCTAAGCTTGGGACTGAGTCTGACTCTCTGGAGTGGCTGCCAAGACGAAGTGGCCGAGCAGTTTGAAGCTGACAAACAGGAAATCGCGGATTACGTAGCCGCCAACGACCTCGATGGTGAGTATACTGATGAAGGCATCTTTATCAGCTTCGAGCAGGAAGGCATCGGCAGTGAAACCCCCGACCTCAGCTCCGAGGTGGAGGCTATCTACAAGGGATACCTGCTGAACGGTACCGTGTTCGATGATTCAGAAGGCTTTCCGGTTTCCTTTTCGCTGAGTGGCGTGATTCAGGGCTGGCAAATCGCTCTCCAACGCTTTAAGCGAGACGCAAAGGGCACCATTATCATTCCTTCCCGCTATGGCTACGGGCAGCGTACCACTGGTAACATTCCTCCCAATTCCGTGCTGGTATTTGACATCGAGTTAGTCGATTTTGAGTGATCGCCCTTTATGCTCAACTTCTTCATTGGTCAACTGAGATGAAACCCTGGATTTGGTCAATCACCGCCTGCATCCTCCTTGCCTGGATGGCCTGCCGCGAAAAGGAAACGCCTGAGGAGCTCTTGGCAGCGCAGCAGCAAGAGATCACTCAATACGCTAGTGCGCAGGGGCTCGATGGGCAATTTACCACCCAAGGGCTGTACTATGAGATTGTGGCCGGGCAGGACAGCGCTGCGGCTAAGCCATCCAACAGCGATGAGGTGCGGGTAGCCTACGAAGGCAGCTTTCTCAATGGGCAGGTCTTCGCCCGCGTCGATTCGCAAGATCAGTTTTCCATTCAGATCAGCCAGACCATCGAAGGGTGGCGCATTGGTTTGCCCCTGATGAACGAAGGAGCCTCCATCATCATGATCCTTCCTTCAGAACTAGCTTATGGCAACAATGGCAATGGGACCATTCCCCCCAACACCATCCTGCGCTATGACCTCACGCTGCTCGAAATTTTGGAATGAAATACAGCTAGCTATACTTCAAAGTGGTTGAATGGGAGAGTGGTTGATTGATTGAATGACCTTGTTATCAATAAGTTACAGTGTCTTATAACTCTACAATCCTTACG
>CAYVAP010000868.1:0-2150 GCA_964449365.1 uncultured Bacteroidia bacterium | reverse complement strand
CTGGTAGTCGCCGTGCTGCGGGATGCAAGTGGGGTGAATCTGCACGTAAGCCGGGTTGGCAAAGAGGGCCCCCCGCTTGTGCGCCCGCCAGGCCGCCGAGGTGTTGGAGTTCATGGCGTTGGTGGAGAGGAAGTAGACGTTGCTATACCCCCCAGAAGCCAGCACCACTGCGTCGGCCGCATGGCGCTCGGTTTCGCCGTTGATGAGATTTTTGGTGATCACGCCTTTGGCGTGGCCGTCGATGAGCACAATGTCGAGCACCTCGCGGCGGGTCAGCGACTTGACCTTGCCCAGGCCAATCTGACGACTCAAGGCCGAGTAGGCCCCCAGCAGAAGCTGCTGCCCAGTCTGACCACGCGCGTAGAAGGTCCGCGAGACCTGCGCGCCCCCAAAGGAGCGGTTGTCGAGGTAGCCACCGTACTCACGGGCAAAAGGCACCCCTTGCGCCACGGCCTGGTCGATGATGTTGACCGAGACCTGAGAAAGGCGATATACGTTGCCCTCACGCGAGCGGTAGTCGCCCCCCTTGATGGTGTCGTAGAAGAGGCGGTAGATGGAGTCGCCGTCGTTCTGGTAATTTTTGGCGGCGTTGATCCCCCCCTGCGCCGCAATAGAGTGCGCGCGGCGCGGGCTATCCTGGTAGCAGAAGGTGGTTACCTGATAGCCCAACTCAGCCAGAGTGGCCGCAGCAGAAGCACCAGCCAGACCAGTCCCGACCACGATCACGTGGAATTTGCGCTTGTTGGACGGGTTGACCAGCTTGATGTTGAATTTATGGTTGTCCCACTTTTCGGCCAGTGGGCCTTTGGGGATTTTGGCGTCGAGTTTCATAAGAGAATTCGAAATTGATTTTGAGAGGTTGGGACATTGGGATTGTGAGATCGCCACGCAATCTGAGCGTCTCGTCATCTCAACATCTCATTATCTGAAAAAGAAGAACACTACTGGCATCATGGCAAACACGATGGGCACCACCACGGCGATGAAGTAGCCAGCCGCCTGAATGGCGGGGGTGTATTTTTTGTGGACAAAACCCACCGTACGGAAAGAGCTCTGAAAGCCGTGGGCGAGATGAAAAGCCAAGAAGGCCATAGCGATCACATAGAAGACCACAATGTACCAGATCGAGAAAGAAGCCTTGACCACGTTGGTCATGGAGATGCCCGTTACCATTTCGCTGCCCAGCCCTGCTTCTTTGACCAGTTGGTACTTCTCTGCCGTGAGGTAAGACTCCGGTTCGAGTAGGACCTGATCACCATTGCGTACTTCTTCGAGAATTTTGTAGGAATGGGTGTACGCTGTTTCCATGCTTACCTGCTCGGCTACACTATCGCCAGTACCAGCGAAGTGATAGCGACCATAAAACATGGTGATGTGGATAGCAAGAAAGGCCAGCACAATGGCGCCGGTCAGGAGCGTGTTGCGCGAAAACCAGCTGCTACCGCTAGGCTTGTTGTAAGCATAGCGGACCGGGCGCGCCTTGCGGTTTTGAACCGCCAGGATAAAGGCGTAGATGATGTGGATGAGGAAACCAGCGGCTAGCACGTACTCCAAAGCCTTGATCAGAGGGTTGGAGGTCATGAATTGTACAAATTCGTTGAAGGCAACGCCACCGTCAGCAATAAACAGCAGAGAGTTGCCACCGACGTGTACAAACAGGAAGGAGACGAGAAACAAACCGCTGAGTGCCATCACCAACTTCCTGCCGATAGAGTATGAGAAGACAGATGCAGCAGAACTCATTGAAGGTTATATTTGGAGTAAAATCAATCGCATCAAAACTACTTTGGCCCCTCACGAATGTCAAGCGAATTTTCGCTGCCGGAACCTGTTTAGAACGATTCTAAAACATCGATAAACTCACATATAGGAGAGGCTTAATATATGAATCTTTTGCGCTAAAAACCACCCTCTAGCGTAAATTGTTCTCCTAGAGCAGCAAAAATGTTGAAGGCGCGAGGGGGGAGTGGATTCAATTCGAAATGCGTGATCAGAAATTCGCAATTGAAAGCGCTGCTGGCCAAGATCTTATACGAAGATCGAATGGTCGATTACTTAAGTAAGGCTCAAAGAATAACTTCCCCTTTTTGTTTCACGCAAAGGCGCAAAGTAAAAATCTGATAACCAGGCTGTTGTATTTCTTTGCCTAA
>CAYVAP010000867.1:0-2173 GCA_964449365.1 uncultured Bacteroidia bacterium | reverse complement strand
GGCCTTGTTATCAATAAGTTATAGTATCTTACAACTCTACAATCCTCACGCCAAGTAGTATACTTACTGCTCATCTTGGCTCACTCAGTGGCCGCGCCCAAGCGGCTATATTTACTTTCAACCTTCAACTTTGAACCTTCAACCTTCAACTTTCAACCGCGAAACGAATGCCTAGTGGATTACTTAGCCTCATCGGCGGGGTCTTTAGCCTTCCGCTGATTGAGGTCGATGCTGAGGCTAAAGTTGCTCACGTTGAAGCTGCTGCGTACCCCATAGCTGCTAAAGCCATAGTCGAAGGCAAATCGGCTGGCTCGGATCCCGGCCCCGAAAGAAAACCCCGTAACGCCTCCCCGAACCTGCGAGCGCAGCTCCTGACGTCGCAGGTGGTTGTAGCCCGCGCGCAGGCGCAAAAAGTTGCCCAGATAAAATTCGGTCGCAAACACAAAGTGCCGGAAGATCCGGTCGGCGATGCGGGGCCCCGGCTCGATCACGTTGCCGTTGAGGTCTATTTCCGGCTCGGCGTTGGGGTCGTCGAAGAGCAGATTGGGATGCTCCAGATGAATCAGGGTCACCGAAAAGCGCATAGGCATGTAGCGTAGGCGATTGCTCACCCCCGCCACCACCTCGAAAGGCAGCGACTCGCGTGCGCCCGTAGGCGTGTAGGTCGAAACTTGCGTACCAAGGTTGCGCACGATCAAGCCCGCAGAAAACAGCGAATCTTTGCTGCGATAGGCCGACCCCAGATCCAGGGCCATGCCCCAGGAGCCAAAGCCAGGCGCCAGGGTAGAACTGATCACCTTGAGATTGGTGCCGTAGCGAAACCCGCGCCAGGCGCGAGAGCCTCCCAGCATCCAGACCAGCTCTTGCGCCGCAAAGGTGCCGGTGGGGTTGCCAAACTCATCTGCCCCCTGCATCTGACCCGTATTCATGTACTGAATGCCACTGTGGAAGCTGCCGATCCCCTCGAAAGTCTGGCTATATCCGGCGTAGCCGTATTGAATCCCCGCCAGCCAAGGCGTGTAAGAGAGGCCTAAGCGCCGATGCATCTCAGGATTTACCAGGGCTGGATTTTGGCTGCCGAGGTGTACGTCGTCGTCCATGGTGGAGACATTGATCCCGCCGAGCGCCGAGAGCCGCGCCGAGGGCGTCAGGATCAAAAATTCGTAGGTGCTGCCACCACCGATCTGGGCGTGTACACCCACCCAAGGCAGCAAGGAGGCAAAAATGAGTAGAAGCTTTTTCACAGCTACGAAAGTAAGCATTGTGCTTATTTCCTCCCAAGGCAAAAATTTATCCGTTGCTAGCCCGAAAGCCACCGAGTCCAAACCCCAGCCGAAATGTACCGTACATCCCCCTCAGTCTGCAAGACAAGCGCTGGACATTTGTTTTTTCCCGAATGTTGCTACCTTTGCGGCCCAATTGCGAGGAACCTAGTACATGGACAAGCACCTCAGTACCTATTTCTCAGACCGACGCCGAGAATGGAAGAGCAACACTGGCCAGGAATCCTGGCTCGTCTTCAAGATCATGGCTGAGTTTGTCGAGGGCTTTGAAAAGATGGCCGCCATCGGCCCCTGTGTATCCATTTTTGGCTCCGCTCGCGCGCAGACCGACAGCCCCGAGTACCAGCTTGGCGTAGAAATTGCGCAAAAGCTCACCCAGGCAGGCTTTGGCGTCATCACGGGAGGTGGCCCAGGCATCATGGAAGCTGGCAACCGAGGGGCCAAAGAGGCAGGCGGCTCTTCGGTAGGGCTCAACATCGATCTTCCCTTTGAGCAACATAGCAATCCCTACATCGATAAGGACAAAGACATCAATTTCAACTACTTCTTCGTCCGCAAAGTGATGTTTGTGAAATACGCGCAGGGCTTCGTGGTTTTACCCGGCGGCTTTGGTACGCTGGATGAGCTGTTCGAAGCATTGACCCTGATCCAGACCCACAAAATCGACCGCTTTCCCGTGGTATTAGTGGGACGAGCCTTCTGGCAAGGGCTCATCGACTGGATCAAGACTGTGGTACTCGACCAAGCCCACAACATTTCTCCCGACGATCTTTCCCTCTTTCGCTTGGTCGATACTGCCGATGAAGTCGTGGAGTACATTACCTCTTTTTACCAGAAGCATTTGCTCAAGCCCAATTTCTGAACGGGCATAACCCAAGATCCATTGAGCA
>CAYVAP010000866.1:0-2186 GCA_964449365.1 uncultured Bacteroidia bacterium | reverse complement strand
GCGAACAAAAATTAGAATGTAAGGCCAACAATCCCCTGCAGAGCGAATGCATGTTTGTAGAGGACAGTGCTGAAGAAGGTATGCTCATCTCGGAAGAATGGGACGACGACTGCCTATGTCCTCGTTGCCTGCGAGAAGTAGTGGGGCAAATTCGCGAGAAAGCGTTGTAAATGCTGCCGGGGCTATCGACCTTTGCGCCCATGCAGATCCGTAGCTTTCAGCGCCAACTGACTTCCATGCTTACGTCTTGGCATGGCCCCCAAGAGGCTGAAGCCATCGTCCTGCTTCTGCTAGAGCACCTGACTGGCTGGTCGCGCGCCCGTTTACGCAGCCTCAACGAAGAGACCTTTTCCCCGGACCAAGCCGAGCAGGCCAAGGTAGCGGCACAGCGCCTCAAGAGCGGTGAGCCTATCCAGCATATCACGGGAATCGGGCACTTTTACGGGCGAGACTTTCGGGTATCTCCGGCCGTGCTCATTCCCCGCCCCGAAACGGAAGAACTGGTCGCGTGGGCCCGCGATACCTGGCGCGAGCAATTCTGGCCCACCCACCACGGAAAACTCCTGGACGTGGGTAGCGGTAGCGGATGCATTGCCATTAGTCTCGCCCTGGAATTGGCCGACCGGGGCATCGAGGTGCTGAGTGAAGGCATCGATCTCAGCCCTGAGGCCATCGCTCTCGCCCACGAAAATGCCATGCGACTCCGGGCCAATACCCGCTTTTCCCAGCTCGACATTCTTCAGGCCCACCCCAGGCAGTACCAGGCACTACAACTGCTGATCAGCAATCCCCCCTACATCCCAGAGCGCGAGCGTATCGACCTACACCCGCAGGTGCGTGAGTATGAGCCGGACTTGGCCCTTTTTGTGCCCAACCAGGACCCGCTGCGTTTTTATCGAAAAATTGCAGAGCTAGGCCGTCATTGGCTCAAGCCCGGGGGCATGCTCTTCTTAGAAACCCACCGCGATTATGGCGTGGCCGTAGCCAATCTGCTCCGAGAGCTAGGCTACCGGGAGGTCGTTCTTCGCCAAGACATGGCCCGGCGAGATCGCATGGTGAGGGGGGCCAATTGTGAAATTTCGTGATTCGTGATTCGTGATTCGTGATTCGTGATTAAAGCTTCGTAAGAGGAAGCTTCCGGGTTACGAATCACGAATCCCCAGATTTCGAATCAACTACCCTCGCAGCTCGCCGATCAGATCGGTGACCTTGGCCAGCGCCCGGGGAATGCCAGCAGGGTCTTTGCCGCCCGCTGTGGCGTAGAAGGGCTGTCCGCCACCGCCGCCTTTGACTTCCTTGGCCAGTTCTCGCACTAGGTTGCCCGCGTGAAAGCGATTGCTCTCGGCCAGGTCTTCGCTCATGATCACGCTCAGCAGCGCTTTGCCGCCGATCTCTGTGCCCAAGACGATCAGGGTATACTCGGTCGCCTTGCGCAGATCAAATGACAACTGCTTGAGGTCGTCGGCGCTGCCCAGGTCTACCTGCTCACGCAGCAGCTTGAAGTCTCCCTGCGCGACCACTTTGCCGAGCAATTCGTCCCGGAGGCGGCTCACCTTTTCGGCGTTGAGCTGTTGAAGCTGCCTTTCTAGCTCTTTTTGCTTGAGGGTGAGGTCTTCCACCGCCTTGAGCGGGTCTTGGGGGGCCTTGAGCAAGGTGGCGATCTGATCCAGGCGACGGGCCTTTTCGTCCAGGTAGAGATAGGCTTGCTTCGCCGTCAGGGCCTCGACCCGGCGCACCCCAGCGGCGACCGAGCCTTCGGAGGTCAGCTTGAAGAGGCGAATCTCACCGGTGTGCTTCACGTGCGTACCCCCGCAAAGCTCCACGCTGTAGGTAGGGTCGAAGATGACCACCCGCACGTGGTCGCCGTATTTTTCGCCAAAAAGCGCGGTCGCACCCATGGCCTTGGCCTCGTCGATGGGCATGTCGCGGTACTCCGTGAGTGGAATGTCGCGCGCCACTTGCCGATTGACCTCCTGCTCGATGCGCACCAGTTCTTCATCGCTCACTTTGGCGAAGTGTGAGAAGTCGAAGCGTAGTCCCTGATCGTGCACCAGCGAGCCCCGCTGCTCCACGTGATCGCCCAGCACATTGCGCAGAGCCGCGTGTAGCAAGTGCGTGGCGCTATGGTTGAGCATGACCTTCTGCCGAAAGCTCTCGTCCACCTGCGCGGTCCAGGTTCCTTCGGC
>CAYVAP010000865.1:0-2188 GCA_964449365.1 uncultured Bacteroidia bacterium | reverse complement strand
AGCGCGACCTGGTGCTGGTAGGCGAATGGATGCCCCCCCGGGTGTTTCGCCAGCGCGACGGTCATCTGGCTCTAGACAGCGCGGCTGTTTCACCCCGCAGCGAGGGCTGGTGGAATCGCCTGCTGCCTATGGACGTCGACGGCGACGGCGACCTCGACTTGGTGGCTGGCAACCTAGGGCTCAATTCGACTTTGCGGGCTACCGCCCAAGAGCCTTGCCACCTGTACGTGGCCGACTTTGACCAAAACGGCGACACCGATCCCATTCTCTGTTTCACCGAACAGGGTACGGTCTCTCCTTGGGCCACTCGCGACGAAATGCTCAAGCAGGTCATTTCGCTGCGGCGGCGCTATCCTGATTATCAGAGTTACGCCCACGCCACGGTGTCAGATCTTTTCGGGCAAGAAGCGCTAGATGGCGCGTTGCAAAAATCGGTGCAGACTTTTGCCCACGCCTGGTTCGAAAACCAATCTGGGCAGTTGATCCGGCATGACTTACCCCGCCTGGCCCAGTTGGCTCCGATTTACAGCTTGCTGGCGGATGATGTCAACCAGGATGGGCATCCCGACCTGCTGCTAGCGGGGAATTTTTACGGCGTAGGGCCCAATCGCGGGCGCTACGACGCTGGCGAAGGCTTGTTGCTCCTGGGCGATGGGCAAGGGCATTGGCAGGTGAAGAGTGCGTATGAAACGGGCTTTGCCCCGCAGGGTGAGGTGCGCGACCTGCGCTGGCTCACGGTAGCAGGCGAGCGCCTACTGCTGGTCAGCCGCAACGATGCCTCGATGCAGGTTTTTGCCCGCAAGCCCTGAACTACACGAGCGCCTGAGGTATCTGCTGGGCTCTTGAGGCTTTGCCAGCCAAAACGGACCTGTCTTGCCTCGCCTTTGCCGACAAGGCGCAGAAAATACACCTCCAGCCCGGGCGAATACTCGAAAGCCCCAAACGCTGGGCCATCCGCGAGGGCCACAACAACGGCTGGTTCGTGGGCTACCTGGAGGGGGGGGAGCAACTCTACGTGTTTGCTACCAACGTCGATCCCACCCCCGAGTTTGACATGAGGGGCTTTACGCAGGCGCGCAAAGACGTGACGTTGGTTGGACTGAAGCGATTGGGATTCATGCCGGAGTGATCCCCCACGCATGCCCGCTTGATATCAGGGCTTGGCCTCCGCCTCTTTTTCCAAGCGCTCGGCTAGCTTCTCGATCTCAATCCAGTCGCGGAAAGCCTGCTGCCGACGGCGGTTTTCTGCCAGGTCTGCTTCGAAAGGATCGGCGTACAGCTCGATGAAGACGTGTCCGGCTTCGGTGGTCTCGATGCGGCGCGCCTCGGGAAAGGCCAGCAGCTTCTCCTTGGGCACCAGATGGAAGAACTTGGGCCCAAACCACATGCGCCAGCAGGAGCTTAGCTCGTACCCCTCGACGAACTGGCTGCGGCCAGGATTCTGGCTGATGTCGATGCGCTCTCGCACCCATTCTTCGTCCCAGTATACGTCGAGGTGGGCGTAAGAGCGACCGCGCGTTCGATAAGGAGTGGGACTATCAGCGTTTTGCATCCAGTTATCTTCCTCGTCGCAACAGTATGCAACTTTAAGTCGGGGATGCTCCAGCAAACGATTGATGAGCGGTACTATACTGATTTGCTCGGCAGGCAGTATCCAATGAAGCATCTGGGCGCATTCGCCATTTTCAAAGCCTCGCTCCAAAATCGAAAACCGTCGTAGGTCTCCATCTCCCCCTTCATTGGGGGTAGCCCGGAGGGTAAAGTCAACACCGTAACCTTCCCAGGCTAAGATGTCCAAATCTTTCCATTCGAAAAGCTTATACAGCCTGAAGGCATTGGAAGCGTAAATCCGCTTGGGGGTAAAGCCAATCCCTTCGTGGATCAGCGCTACCATATCCTTGCCATTGAAAGTCTCTGCTTCAAAGCAGAGGGTATATTTTATCCAAGCGTCCATATCCCTAAAAGTAAAAAAAACGCACGTCAATGCCTCGCGGTATTCCGTCTAACCTGACCTCTTCGATTAGATTGAGATTGTAGCCCTGTGGCACGTATATGTCCAAACGGGCCTTGGTGATCACGGTTGAACCGTTTTTTCCTCGCCTAGTTCTCAATAACCACTCTAACTCCTTGATATTGTCGAGGATACTCCCAAACCCCTTGGTCGCGGTCGTGGTCTTCACGCTGATCA
>CAYVAP010000864.1:0-2193 GCA_964449365.1 uncultured Bacteroidia bacterium | reverse complement strand
CCCGCGGGGTATCATTCATCAATTCGCCCAGCACCTGACCACCGCCCATGGACATCACTGGTGGCACCTCATTCGCTCCGGCTACTGAAGCTCGGAAAATGGCCTGGGCCATGCCGTGTACCTGACCACGCAGTTCGCCGCTAGGGTGTGCCGTGCTGTGAATGTTGACGTAGACCCCACGGGCAGCTAGCGCATCGAGCCCATTGCTGTCGAGGGTATAGCTATTGTCGGTGGCGGTCATGACTCCCCCCTTCAGATCAGGGTTGACGGTTACGGTCAGCCCTTGCAAGATCCCACTGTTGGCACCCGGCAAGGCGTCGTGTAGGTGAGCCCCCCCGGCTGGGTTGCCATCAAAATCACCGGTAAGATCATTGAAAGAGCCCGTTACGACGATGTCGCTGCCTGTGCGCTCGATGATGGCTGCGCCATACCCTTGGCTGTAGACGCGCGGTACTTCGTTGCTGCCGTAAAGCGGGCTAAAGAAATACTCAGTAGCTTGAGGCAGCACCTGCCCACGTAGCTCGCCTCCAGGGTTGTCGACGGTATGAAGGTTGACATACATCTGTCGACCTTCGAGTAGCGCCTCTTGCGCAGGGGTCAGAGAAAAGGTATTATCAGCCGCCATGAACATCCCACCGCGATTGTCCGCGTCCAGGGTGGGAGTCAGCACCAATTCCACGGGACCATTGGACCCGGCATAGCCGATGTGGAGGTGAGAGCCAATGTTGCTGTCGTAGTCGCTGCGCAGCCCCTCGAAAGAGCCTGAAACCGTGAGGGTGCCATTGTCAAGTACCGCCGTCACGGTGCCAGTGGCGAGGGTGACCACCGCCGGTACCTCCTGAATACCACGTAGTTCTGCTACGTAGCTATCAGCCGCAGCGCTGACAACCGTGATGGTGCCTTTCATGCTTTGGCTCGCGTGAGGTTGGCAGACGTAGTAGTAAGTCCCGGGGGTGGGAAATCCCACTTTCCCTCCGCCCAAACCGAGCTGAAAGCCTCCATTGGAGGTAGTGCCATTAACGTTCCAGGTAGCTTGGTCGACTTCTACCACATTGTGGTTGCCAGCGATCTGCCAGTCTACTGTGTCGCCAGCGGTGATCTGAAGGGTGGCCGGATCGAAGTTTAGCCCGATGTTGGTAACCACATGGGTGGTCTGTGCTTGCAGGGTACCTGCTAGCATCGCAAGCAGGCATAGCCATAGAGTAAGCGGTCGTTGCATCATAAGATTCATAAATTGGTTGGGGTAAGGATGGATGAAAAGGCTGACTAGTGCTTCGCATTCGAAATTCGTGATCAGGAATTCGCAATTTAAAGCGCTGATGGCCAGAATTTTATGCGAATTCCGAATGGTTAATTACTTAATTCCGAAGGCACTAGAAATCAGCTTTTCGTTTTTTAGAAGAAACCTCAGAAAAAGATTGGTTTCTCAAGATTCTGAAAACCGTTTTGCCTCCGACTTACGAGTCGAAGGTGCAAGGTGGATTTAGGACCACCATATTATCTCTGCAAGTCGGAGAGCTCTCCCCCCTTGCCTTGCGTCTCATCCTTGCCAATAAAAAGCGTGAATCAGGCCAAGTTTATGCCCTTGGTCTTGAGGGCTTGTACCAGATCTTCAAATAGGGTTTGAAAGAAGCGCATTTGATCGTGATTGGATTGATGCTGATAAGCATTGATGAGGTTGCGCAGCACCCTCAGCACGATTTGATAGCTACGAGCTTGAAGATCGTGCAAGCTCACCTCTTGCATGGTGAGGGATTGTTCCAGATAGGCATGCGCCTGTGCAGGTAGAGGTTGCCCCTGGTTGAAGACATCGAAGAGCATGACCATGCCGTGATCGTCGGCCATGACCATGAAGTGCCCAGGCATGTTGAAGCCTTCGACCGCTAAATCTAGGCGATGCCCCACCAAAATGGCCACGCAAGCCAGGGAGATCTGTAAACCCCGGCGGCGGTTGATGACCGTGACCAAGTTGCTGTTGCGCGGATGGTAGTAGTCTTTTTCTGGGGGCAGAAACCCTTGCTCGACAAAGAGGAAGTGCATCATATCCGTGATGTCTCCCTCAGCGTAAGCCTCGCGGTAGCGTCGTGCCAGTTGATCGAGCAGGTCTCGCAGCGGAAACGGAGCCCAGTCAGCCTGCAGGTAGCTGAGCCAGGCGAGGGCTTCCTCTAGGGCAGCTTTGTCGTCATCCTGGTC
>CAYVAP010000863.1:0-2194 GCA_964449365.1 uncultured Bacteroidia bacterium | reverse complement strand
CTCGAAGGCATCGGCCCGCGCTCGGTCTTTGGGCGTGGTGGCGCTGCGCTGCCAGGCCGCTTTGAGGTGGGCCAGATCAATGATGATGGGGGAGTCCAGAAGCTCATGGGTGCGGAGGCTATAGCGATAGATCGCCCGAAAGCGATCATTGCGATCATGGATTCGGGTAGGTTCTTTGCCTGCGAGCAGGAGCTGTTGTTGCCCCGGCAGGTAGGCCAGGCCCTCCATGTCGTCGTCGTCGTGGAGGGAAGTTTTGAGCATTTCGAGATTGGGGCCATCAGTTTGGCTGCTATCGACCCGAAAGAGGATGCCATCGCTGCGCAAGGCATAAAAGTGTTCTCCTGTCCACTCGATGCCTTCGAAGTCGCCGGGCAGGGCAAACTCAATGGTGCGTATCACCGCTGCCTGAGCGAGGTCGAAGAGATAGATGCGCCCCAGCTCATCTTGTACCATCGCGATCTGGCCCGGGAGGTAATAGCTCAAGCCTGAGACTTCCAACAAGCTAGCGGGTAGCTCATAGCTTTGTTTCGGTTCAGACAGGTTATATGGCAGTTCAATCAACAACGTATCCACTACATCCATAGGATTTGGTACGGTAGTTGTCTGCTGTTGGGCAGGGTTGGACTGGCAAGCCATGAAAGCAAGGCTGACTAGCAGCATCCTGAGAAGGCCGAAATGGCGATGAGAAGTGAAGGTTTTCATATCACACGTCGATGTTGTGGGGTAGAACGCAAGCCTACGCCAGCCTGGGGACTAGGTCTGAAACCGCAAAGGTAAAAAAAACGCGCTTAGCGCGGTGATGCGGCATACATTCCTCGCAGGGGAGACCGCATAATAGGTAGGGGATCGCGGGAGATGCTCGCAAAGAGTCAAAACATGTCGCAGAGGTTGTACCTGCGGACTCACCTGCATGAACGGTCAGGGGAATAAGGGTATAAGGTGGTCAGGCACAGCGTTTACCTACTGTTCACATTGGCTCGCTCAGTGGCCGCCCAAGCGGCTAGATTTGCTTTCAACCTTGAACCTTGAACTTCGAAACTAATGACAATGACTAGGCATGCTTTCGAAAGGTTTTGAGTAAATATATTTTTTCAAATTGTACTGATTTTTCAATTTACAGCGCGAGTTTGGGGTCGCCGACTGTGGTTGGAACTTGGGGAACTTTATCACTCTATATCATTCTGGATTTGCTTAACGTTTTTACAATGAACAAGACGACTTTTATCACCCTTTTGTGTCTGCTGTTGGGGATAAGCGACCTGGTGGCTCAGCGCACACATGCCGTATCTGGAGGGATTGGCACGATTTACTATTACGGTGATCTGACTGATCGCTTCAAGAGTGCGGAGTTGAAGCCTGCGGCTTCGCTGATGTACCATCGCTACATTCAGCAGCAGCTTTCGCTACGGGTGGGCTTGATGTATGGACAGATCGGGGCGGAAGATTGGAAGGCGGATAGTGAGAGTCGCCGGGCACGCAATCTGCACTTTCGCAGTCCTATCTTCGAAGTCAGCGCTGTGATGGTCTATGAGATCTTCAAAGACAAGCACTTTGGCAACGCCTGGGTAGCACGGCCCTTCATTACGCCCTACCTGTTTGCTGGGGTGAGCATGTTTCATTTCAACCCACAGGCCCGCTACAATGGCTCCTGGATCGATCTGCAACCATTGGGCACCGAGGGGCAGCAGCTTCCTAGCTCGGGCACGGGTCCCTATTCACGGGTACAGGTGGCTATCCCTGGCGGCTTGGGGCTGAGCCTGCGCATCGCCGACTATGCCGGCATCAACATGGAGCTGGGGTACCGCCTCACCCGCACCGACTATCTCGACGACGTGAGTACCGATTATCCCGACCTCAACGAGCTGGCCGAGTACAACCCTACCGCTGCGGAGCTCTCTTATCGACCATATAAAGGAGTTTCGTATGAAGACTACATCAACGAGTATGGCTCGGTGCGCGGCAACCCCGACGCCAAAGACGGCTACTTCTTCTTCAACCTCTCGGTGGTCTACTACCTGAGCAAGTTTGCCAGCCGCGATTGATGCGCAAGCCTTGCGCAGAGCCACCCCTGCACTGATCCTCAGCCCTTATCTCCGCTGATCGGGGTAAGCTAGTGGAACGAGTTCAGCGTTCGTATTAACATACTACTGGACATGAGCCTTTGGTGCGCTCGTTTTTGGACAAGATTGACAAG
>CAYVAP010000862.1:1401-2197 GCA_964449365.1 uncultured Bacteroidia bacterium | reverse complement strand
TGAACTCTACCTGTAGCTCCTGCCCCTCCTGGAAAGGCTCGATCATGTCGACCTTGTCCTGGATGAGCTGAAAAGGGATATATTGAGGATACATGGGGTTGTCCACGTACTCAACCACAAACTCGCGCTTGCGGAAGGTTTCCTTGATCTGCTGCGTATCGAACTTCTTGTGTAGTTTACCTCTGATGGAAAAATTCATGACGATAGCCTTTGCTAGGTTTCGGTGATGGATTGCAAATTAATGGGTCAGGGGCAAAATCCCTGACGTGGTGGAAAATAATCCTGAGGCTCATGCCTCGTCAAAGGGAATTTCTTCCCCTTCGACCAACTGCTTTACCTGTAGTTCTGCCTCATCCAGGTACTTGCGGGCGGATTGCACGATGGTCTGCCCTTCTTTGAAGAGCGCCATCTGCTGATCGAAATCGCCTACCCCTTTTTGCATTTGGTCGAGCAAGCTGCGCAGCCGGGTCAGCTGCTTTTCCAGTGAGAACTCTTGATTTTCGGTTGACATGCTATTCTACTTTGGACTGACGTCGGCCGTCGGTAAAGATCGTTTCGATGGTATCGTTGGCGGTTACCTCCTCAGCCGAGCGGATGACCTGCCCGTTTTTGAGGGTGAGGGTGTAGCCGCGCTGCAACAGGGCGGTTTGATCCAACCCCTTGAGTTGGGAGGCCAACAAATCGACTTCATGGCGCTTTTGCTGCAGGTACTGCCGCAGGGCCTGCTCCATGCGATAGCTATGGTCATCGAGGATCTGCCGCTTGAAGTCGATGAAGTATTGCAAGTGCCGGTGAA
>CAYVAP010000862.1:0-1391 GCA_964449365.1 uncultured Bacteroidia bacterium | reverse complement strand
TTCGAAATCATCGAGGGTGTAGCGCACCGCGGCCATGTCTGGCGTTACGGCCTCGGCGGCGGCAGTAGGCGTCGAAGCCCGGTGGTCAGCCACGAAGTCGGCGATGGTAAAATCGGTTTCGTGCCCCACCCCGCTCACCACGGGAATTTTCGATTCGAAAATGGCCTGCGCCACCTCCACTTCGTTGAAGTTCCAGAGGTCTTCGAGCGAGCCGCCGCCCCGCGCCAGGATGATCACCTCGGCGCCGATTTGCTCGCCCTGTACCACGGTGGGCACCACCACCACGTCTCCGCGGTTGTAGCGCCGGCGGATGGTCTGCACGATGTCCCGCACGGCAGCCCCGGTGGGCGAGGTTACCACCGCGATGCGCTGCGGCATGGCGGGCAAAGGCCGCTTGCGCTCCGCCGCGAACCAGCCCTGGGCTTCCATCTGGGCTTTGAGCTCCACGAAACGCTGGTACAGGTCGCCCAGTCCCTGCTTGCGCACGCTCTTCACCATCAGCTGGTAGTTGCCCCGGGGCGCGTAGACGCTCAGTCCCCCCTTGGCGATGATTTTGTCGCCCACCTGCATGCGCGGCGCGTGTTGGGCGTAGCCACGAAACATCACACAGCTGAGCTGTGCGTCGCGGGCTTTCAGCGAAAAGTACACGTGCCCCGAGCCGTGGTAGGTCAGGTTAGAAACCTCGCCTGCCACCTGCGTAGCCCCCAAAATAGCGTCCGACTCAAGCAAGTGCTTGAGGTAGGCGGTGAGTTCCGACACGCTGTAAACCGAGGCAGTAGCAGGCATGAAAGGCAACTTTTTGCTATTTTTAACGGCAAGCAACTAAAAATATTGACCAATCGCCAGACTTTTTAGGAAATGCCTGTTTTTGAGGTAGCGGCGAACGCGCAAGAAGCATATTTTTTTGCGTAAGCTCGCTATATTACCTTCGTTCTCCTAGCCCGCCACTCATTACGAATTACGAATCACGAATCACGAATTCTCCATTACGAATCATCTCCCATGCCTGAAATCAAACACTACGCCATCCGCATTCACGGTGGCCCCAGCGGCGCTGGCTCAGCCATCCGCGCGCAAATTCACCTCTTCGACGCCAAAAACAAGATGGTCGGCGCGGTAGACTTTTTCGACGCAGGCGTCGAACTACCCAACGATCAGCACACCGACATCATCCGCATGGCCCTGCACGCCGATCAATTGCACTCGGTGGTAGATGTGCTGCGCAACGAGTCCCCCATCTACCTGGAGTGGCAGGAGCGCCTCAAAAACGCCTACCTAGGCACCTCGCAGGAACCGGTAGGGGAGGGCGAACGTAGGGGGCTGTAAAGAACTTTCAGCCGCTTTTCCACTATTTCACAATCCGATTTCTCATGCCCATCACCGACGCCCTG
>CAYVAP010000861.1:0-2198 GCA_964449365.1 uncultured Bacteroidia bacterium | reverse complement strand
ACGCTGATAAATGGGAAGATTTTTACCAGGGCTATCACACCTGGTACGAGTACATGCAGGAGTTTGGCTTTGGGCGTCAATTGGGCATCGATATTCCGTATGAGGTGTCGGGCTTGATTCCCGCTTCGGCCCGCTATGACAAGTGGTACGGCGAAGGGCGCTGGGCGGCAACCACCGTGATCAGCAACGCCATCGGGCAGGGCGAGATCCTGATGACGCCTTTGCAGATGGCCAATTTCGCAGCCATCTTGGCCAACCGGGGCTACTACCGCGTACCACACTTCGCCAAGGCTATGCGCCACAGCAAAAATGAAGATTGGGTGAGCCTCTACTACGAGGACAAACGCACCCGGGTAGCTCCCCGTCATTTCGATGTGGTGATCGATGCGATGGAGAAAGTGGTCGAAAGTGGCACGGCTCGCCGCGCACAGATCGAGGGGGTAGCGGTGTGTGGCAAGACCGGCACCGTAGAAAATCCTCACGGCAAAGACCACTCCGTCTTCATTGCCTTTGCTCCCAAAGACAACCCCCGCATCGCCATCGCTACCGTGGTAGAAAACTGTGGCTACGGCGGCACCTGGGCCGCGCCCGTCTGCTCGCTCATGATGGAAAAATTCCTCAAAGGAGAAGTCGATACCAAGAGCTGGAAGTACCAGCGCATCGTGCAGGCGAATTTTATAGGGGAATAGGGGGGGCGATTGGGCCGTTCTCTCTGTCTGCTATTCGATTCCTTCCCTATCAAGCAACCAATCAATCCATCAAGAACTCAACCAATCAAGCATTCACCCATGTCCATGTCTAGCTTGGAAATCATATTGGAGCATATCCCGAAGTTGACGCGCGATGAGTTGAATCGCTTGGAACAGGAGCTGAAGTCTCACCTGCAACAAAAAGGCTGGATGATGGGGATTCTCTATAAATACTACGGTCGGGGCCGAGGAACCTGGGGAGAAGATCCGCAAGCCTACATCAAAGATCTGCGAAGCAATGAGCGCTTCTAAACGGATATTCATGGATACCGTGGTTTTTATCTATTTATTGGAAGGCCACCCAGATTTTCTCCAACAACGAGGCCAGTACCTCGCAAGTCATTCGAATGCGACCCTTCTAACTAGTACGCTGACCTTAGCCGAATACGGGGTTAAGCCTTATCGAGATCAGAAGCTGAGCTTAATTCAAGATTTTCACGATTTTTTGGAAGAGTCCTCCATCAAGATGCAAGAGATCACAGAACGAATCGCTGATCGGGCGGCTCAGCTTCGGGCGTCTTATCCGTCAATAAAAATCGCTGATGCTATTCAGTTAGCTACTGCCCTAGAGACATCTTGCGACACTTTTCTTACTAACGATCAAGACTTAACCAAGGTAGAGGAAATCGACATTGTAATCCTCTCTGAGTTATGAACACATGAAACGCAAACGACTGGATTTTGACTGGCTGATTTTCGTGCTCTACGGGGCGCTGGTCGTGTGGGGATGGGCGACCATCTACGCGGTATCGTCCGCGACAGGAGAGGTGAGTGCCTTTGACCCGAGCTACATTCACGGGCGACAAATGGTCTGGATCGGGATTTCGCTGATCGCAGGCTTCGTCATTTTGTCGCTGGACTACCGCTTTCTGGAGGCCACGAGTTTCATGGTATACGGGGCCGCCATCGCGCTGCTGTTCATCACCCTGCTGGTGGGGCGCGAGGTCAACGGAGCCAAGAGCTGGCTCATGATCGCAGGGCAGCCCTTTCAGCCCTCCGAATTTGCCAAGGTGGCCACCGCCATGGCTCTGGCCAAATACATGTCGCGGCTCAGCTTCTCGATGAGTAAACTGCACGAACTCGTCGGCGCTGCCGCCATCGTACTCGTCCCTGCCCTGATCGTCATCTTGCAAAACGATACCGGCTCGGCCTTGGTGTTTGGCAGCCTATTGATCGTGTTTTATCGCGAGGGGCTACACCCCATCTTGCCTATTTTTGTCCTTTTTACCGGGGTGGTTGCCGTGCTCACGCTGTGGCTCAAAGCGCCTTGGTGGATCATCGGTGTACTAGGGGGCCTCTCAGCGATTTCCTACTGGATTTTGTTCAATCGCCGTTACTGGTTGCGCATCCTGCTGCTGCATCTGGTTGCGCTACGTTCCTTCGGAGGCTTGGCTTTTAGCGTCGACGCCCTCTTCGATAAGCTACCACTACACCAGCAAAATCGCATCC
>CAYVAP010000860.1:0-2200 GCA_964449365.1 uncultured Bacteroidia bacterium | reverse complement strand
TTATACCTTATGCCCTTATACCTTATGCCCTTATACCCCTGACCGTTCATATAGGTGAGGTCTACCGCGAGGGCAGTGTCGCCGCCAAAAGGTGCGATTCGGCTTCAGCCTCTGCAAATGCGATGACCCCATCACTGAACTATTCTTCCCCTCGATCAGTATATCATTGTCATGAAGCGTAAGCGTAAGCCGACTCTGGGCCGCAAGGACAAAGCGGATTTCCCGGAGTTCAACCTTATCGATCTCGATGTCAAAATCGATACTGGGGCCTTTACTTCGGCCATCCATTGCCACCATATCGAGGCCACCGAGCAACATGGCCTGAAAATGATTCGCTTTCGCCTGCTCGACCCCAGCCATCCGCAATACGAAGAGCAAGTCTACAGCAGCAACCACTTCGATGAGCGTGTCATCAAAAATTCGTTTGGCAAGTCTGAGCGCAGGTACGTTATTCAGACCGAGATTCGATTATTTGGTCAAGATTACCCTATCGAGTTATCTCTCACTGAGCGGGGCGAAATGAAGTACCCCGTGTTGCTAGGGCGCAAGCTGCTGCAGGGTCAATTTGTGGTCGATGTAGCCAAATACGACTTATCTTACCAGAGAAAATATCTCAGTCCTGCTGACTGAAGCCTCCTTACTCATTCATCAACTGCATGAAGATTGCTATACTTTCCCGTAACAAAGACCTCTACTCAACCCAACGCCTAGTGGAAGCGGGTGAAGCCCGTGGGCACGACATGCTGGTGGTCGATCACCTCAAGTGCAACATCGAGATCGAGGAGGACAAACCCTCGGTGTATTACGCAGGGCAATATCTCGACAACCTAGATGCTGTCATTCCGCGCATTGGGGCTTCGGTCACTTTTTACGGCACTGCGGTGGTTCGGCAATTTGAGATGATGGGCGTATTCTCTGCTACGGGCTCGGAGGCCTTGGTACGCTCGCGTGACAAACTGCGCAGCCTGCAGGTGCTGGCCAAAGCCGAGGTGGGGCTGCCCAAGACCATTTTCACCAACTACTCCCGCGAGGTAGACCATATCATCGACTCGATCGGTGGTACGCCCCTGGTGCTCAAGCTGCTGGAAGGCACCCAAGGGCTGGGCGTAGTACTAGCCGAGACCCGCAACGCGGCCAAGTCGGTGATCGAGGCGTTTAATGGCTTGCAAGCCCGCATCATCATTCAGGAGTTCATCCACGAGGCCAAAGGGGCCGACCTGCGGGTGTTTGTGGTGGATGGCAAAGTGGTGGGAGCCATGCGTCGGCAGGGAAAAGAGGGTGAATTTCGCTCCAACCTGCACCGCGGTGGCTCGGCCAACATCGTCGCATTGAATCAGGTCGAAGAGCGCGCTGCCCTACGAGCCGCCAAAGCCATGGGCCTGGTCGTGGCCGGGGTAGACATGCTGCAAGCTAGTAAAGGCCCTCTCGTGATCGAGGTCAACTCTTCGCCTGGCCTCGAAGGCATCGAAAAAGCCACGCAGCACGATGTAGCCGATGAGATCATCGCCTACGTAGAGCGAGGGGTACGCAAAAAGGCGGAAAAGTAGGTTGCACTCGATTCGTAACGATTTTGCGATGTCATCCACCCCGCTTCCACCTACTCGCCAGATCATCTACCCCGACTCCGACGGAGAGCCCATGGCTGATGCCCCCCTTTAATACCAATGGATCGTCAAGTTTCGCTACGGCTACTTAACTACTGCTTGCTCGTTCTTCTCATGCTCCTTCTTATTTCCTGACCATTCCGGAATCGAGTGCTCTACTCACATCTAATTATCAGTGGATCAAGGCTCATATTGGGTGAAGGTTCACCCCCTTTGTCCCCCTCAAGGAGGGTATTCCCTTTGATTGAGCAAAGCTCAACCTTGCTGCCATGCCCCCCGGAGAGGGATACGGAGGTGAAAAGAGCCGCAAAAATCAGCCCTCGAAAACGGAATGGTCAGCTTATTTCAAATCACGAATTTTCATGAAATACGCCCTCGGTAAAACCCCCATCCTCTCGGCATCTGAGGCCGTCAAGCAGATCAAGTCCGGCGACCGGATATTCATCCAAAGCGTGGCCATGACGCCGCACCAATTGATTCAGGCCCTTTGCGATCGGCACGAGGAGCTCGAAAACATCGAGCTTTATCACATCCACACCGAAGGGCAAGCCCCCTACGTGGAGCCTAAGTACGCCGATACCTTCCACCACAGCGCC
>CAYVAP010000859.1:0-2204 GCA_964449365.1 uncultured Bacteroidia bacterium | reverse complement strand
GGAAAATCCCAATCTGCCGGGCACGTTTACCTGGTCGGTGGGGGCACGGCGCTTTGCCATGGCCTATTTTCTCAATAGCCTCAATACTACGGGCGACTATCGCCCCAGCTTTTTGGATGCTCAGGGCATGTTTACCTACACCCCCAAGTACCAAAACCGGGAAGCAAAAATCGTAGAGCGCCGTAATGGGACGCGCGACACCGTTTACTACGACAACACTCCCCTCAAGCTGACCTCATTTTTTGCGGTTTCTCGCAATCGCTACCTCTTCGAACCCACCGGGCGCACCTCCACCATCGGTACGCTGACAGATGTGGTGCTACGCATCCAGACAGGCTTCGAGGGGCGCGAGATCAGCGACTATACCACGGGGTTAGGGGCGCTCATGTTGGAGCACCAGCCCAGCACCCGCTGGAAGTTTGATTACATTCTCACGGCGTTTCGTACCAATGAACGCGAACTCTTCGATGTGGAAGGGGGCTATCTGCTGGGCGAAGTGAATACCAACCTCAACGACGACGAATTCAACGAAACGACCTTTGACCTGGACATTGGCAGTCAGTTTCGGCACGCCCGCAATTTTCTCAACGCCACGGTGGCTAGTGCGCAGGCGCGCGGGCGCTGGCTTTCGAGCAATCGCCCGCGGCACAAGGTGGAGTTTGGCCTGAAGTATCAGTACCAACTGATCGATGACAACCTCAAAGAGTATCGCCTGTTTGACTCGGCTGGCTACGTGGTCGATCAGTTGGGAAATTTTGGCACCACGGAGTACATCCAGGGAGAAATCCGCCTTCCCTCCAGCCAGTACAAAGCCTACGTGCAGCACGATTGGCGACTGAGCCACCGATTGCGGCTGGTATACGGGGGGCGTGTGCTCTACTACGATCTGATCGACGATTGGATGGTCAGCCCGCGAGGACAAATCCTGTTTGATCTGCGCAAAAATCCTGATGGCGAAATCCTTACCCGGCTCCGCCTGGCGGGAGGGCTCTACCATCAGCCTCCTTTTTATCGCGAATTTCGGCGCTTGGATGGCACCGTGAATCTCGAGGTGGAGCCGCAGAGCGCGGTCCACGCGATTTTGGGGTTGGATCACAAATTCATGGCCTGGAATCGCCCCTTTCGCCTCACGACCGAGGCTTACTACAAGCACCTCTACAACCTGATCCCCTACGAGGTGCAAAATGTGCGCATTCGCTACTATCCCGATCGTACCGGGGTGGGCTACGCCTACGGGATCGACGCTCGTCTCAACGGCGAGTTTATCAAGGGGGTCGATAGCTGGGTGAGCATTGGCCTGCTCAAGACCGAAGAGGATATCGAAGGAGACGAGCAGGGCTACGTACCGCGCCCCAGTGATCAGCGCGTCACCTTTTCGATGTACTTTCAGGATGAACTGCCGATCAATCCCACCTACAAGGTACACGTCAGCTACACCTACGGCAGCGGCATGCGCTTTGGGCCCCCCGAAGACTTTCGCAACCGCACGTCTTTTGGCTTTCCGGCCTATCACCGGGCCGACTTGGGTTTTAGCAAACTGATCACCCTCTCACCCGGCGGGAGCCCCGGCCTGGAGTCCATCTGGATCACCCTGGAGGTCTTCAACCTCTTTCAGCGCCAAAACACCGTCTCCTACGTCTGGATCGAAGATCTGCAAAACAATCAGTACGCCGTGCCCAACTTCCTCTCGGCACGCCTGCTCAATGCGCGGGTGATCTTTCGCTTCCGATGAAAGCGATCAGCCTAGGCTGGATGCCAGTTGAGCCGATCTGACCTCAGAGGGAATGAGCATCCCCCAAGCCAGGGGTTTCGAAATTTGGCCCCTTTGGCTACCCACCACCCGTGCCCCTCTGCTGCTCCTTTTTGTCATGTCCGCTTCCCTGCCTATCTTCAGAAGCGGGATTGCCCTCGGGGTAAACCCCTACCAACGCCAAGTGCAGCCCCGGCTGCCTGAGCGCATGCGTTCGGAGGGAAGTAGCTGACCGGACAGAGCGATATATCGCCCCGATAACTAAGTAACGCTCAAAAAATAAGTTGGCCTTCTTCGCCTGGACATGAGAGATTGAGATTTTGAGAGGTCGAGAAATTGAGAGGTTGGGAGTAGGAGACTGTACGTCCCAAAGTCTCAGGATCTCACTACCTCACCATCCACCATCTCAAAACCCCAAAACCCCAAAACCCCAAAACCCCAAAACCCCAAAACC
>CAYVAP010000858.1:0-2205 GCA_964449365.1 uncultured Bacteroidia bacterium | reverse complement strand
CTTTCGGCGTCAGAGTTGGCGCGTACGTGCTCATCGGTATCGAAGGTGACGACCGTTTTGCGCTGCTTGACCTCTACGGGCACGATCTGGCTCTTGAAGTAGCCCTCAGCGATGGCCTTGCCAGCTCGCTGCTGACTGGCCAAAGCGACGCCATCCTGATCTTCGCGGGTGATGTGGTAGCGCGCGGCCACATTCTCAGCGGTGATGCCCATGTGCCCATGTCCGAAGGGATCGCTCAGGGCTCCCACCATCATATCGATGGCCTGGGCCTCCCCCATGCGCTGTCCAAAGCGCAGGCCCGGCATCAGATAGCCACCGCGGCTCATATTTTCGACTCCGCCTGAGAGCACCACCTCCGCATCGCCGAGTTGGACGGTGCGCACCCCAGAGATGATGGCTTGCAACCCGCTGCCGCATAGGCGATTGAGCGTCAAGGAGGGGGCTTCTTTGGGTACGCCAGCATGGATGGCTACCACTCGCGAGAGGTACATGTCGCGTGCCTCGGTATGGATTACGTGGCCCATATAGGTGTGCTGTACCTCTTCACCGGTGAGCCCCGCCCGACTGATCGCTTCACGCGCGGCAATGGCGCCCAATTCGGTGGGAGGAACGCTCGCTAGCGATCCGCCAAAGGTGCCAATAGCGGTGCGAGTGCCGCTTACGATTACAACATCATTGATACCAGACATAGTAGTTTCGGATTATTTAGAATTTGGCAAAAAAGACCCTGAGCCGCCCTATGGTGCAGTGACCGGGCTCGTAGGTCGACCTACGCCGAAATCGTCATCAGCGACAGGAGGAAAAGTAAGGCCAAGGTAGGGATAATCAAACCAAAAATCTAGATAACTAGATATTTCAAAATAAGAGACTTTGATCATTGAGGGGGGCGCAGACACGGATCTGCCTCCTCACAGCACGGGTGATAGATTTCGAGGTTTCATTTGCCAATGTGAACTGGTACCTTCGTATGTGCATCCAAGCTTTGCTTGGTACGCCTCGAACCAACCAATGCTCCATGTACAAATTTGTCGGATACCTCGGTCTCTTTATGAGTGCTTTTTTCGTGGCTTCTGGCCTCTACATCGCCATCCAGCAATTTTTGCCACCGCCGCCGCCGATTTTTCAGTGGGAATTCACCTACTTCGAAAAACACCCCGAGATCTTCAACTACATCGTGGGTGCCTTGCTGGTGGGATATGGCATGTTTCGCTTTTTGCGCTCCGTGCGTATCATTCGTCAGAATCAACTCTGAAAACCGGGCCTCTCCCCCACCCTGCCCTGGGCGGCAAGGCAGGCCCACGCTCGATCATCTTATGAAACGACTTACCCTTTGCTTGCTACTATTGACCCTGGGCTCCTCCCTCTTTGCCCAAGAAATCACCGCCCGTCTTGACCTGGGACGCCGCGATCCCAAGCCCGATTTTTACGTCTACTCGCCCACCGATGGCGGTCTGGCCACCCTAGGCCCCACTAGCCGCGTTTCTAGTCGCTACGTAGGACTGGTCAAATACGACGCCAACCTGCGCAAGCAATGGGACAAGCAAGTGCTGGTGCAAAATGGCAACCGCAACATCGACTTCGTCACCGCCATCGGGAGCAATATTCTGGTCTTCATGTCGGAGTTTTTTCCGCGCGAAAAAGTGATCAAGACCTTTTACTATGCCTACGACCTGGAGGGCAACCAACTGGCCGAGCAGTCTCTGCTCTCGGTGTATCCCAATCAAAAAGAGCAAAAGGTCGATTTACAGTACGTGCTTTCGCCCAACAAACGGCGATTGCTCTGCTACAAAAACCTTCAGAATCGACGCGAGTCCGAAAAAATCCTATACTACACCTTCGACGATGAGGGCGATCTGGTGCGCAACGGAGAGATCGACATCCGCTATCCTGATGAGCGCTTTCGGGTACGAAGCCTGCGGGTGAGCAACGATGGCAACATCTACATCTTGGGGCAGTTTTTTGCCCGCGATCGCGTACGCAGCCCCAACGACTTCAAGTACCTGATCTACCGCTACGACGTGGGGGGGGAAGAAGGCACAGAGCTGCCCGTCGACATCGGCGGAAAATACATCTCCAATCTGGCCTTTCGCCTGGACCGATACGAAAACATCTACCTCGCAGGGTTTTACTCCAACCAAGGCGAGGATCAGATAGCGGGTACCCTGCTTCAAAAAATCAGCTCGGAGGGAGAACTGCTGCAAGACG
>CAYVAP010000857.1:0-2227 GCA_964449365.1 uncultured Bacteroidia bacterium | reverse complement strand
CTTAGGCAGTTTGCCTTGCTCGAAAAGGTCATACACCGCTGGGACCAGCTTGCGGTAGGTCAGGTCGCCCGAGGCCCCAAAGATGACCAGGATATGATTGTCAGTCATTTTTTGAAATGTTTGGATTATTGATTGGCTGATTGATAGGATGCGCCATTCAAAAAATCAACAAATCCCCCATTCAACCACTTAATCCGCTTTTTTGACCGCATGGCCGCCAAACTGATTGCGCAGGGCGGCCAGCATCTTCATGGCGAAGGACTCTTCTTGTCGCGATTCGAAGCGAGTATAGAGCGAGCTCGTGATCACGTGGGCGGGTACGTCAAAGTCGATGGCGGTCTGTACCGTCCAGCGGCCTTCGCCGGAGTCGTTGACGTAGCCAGCGATTTCGGAGAGCTTGGGATCTTCGGCCAGGGCCAGCCCGGCCAGTTCCAGCAGCCACGAGCGCACCACCGAGCCGTGCATCCAGCTTTTGGCGATGCCTTCGAGGTCGAGGTTATAGGGCGACTTTTCCATGATCTCGAAACCCTCGGCGTAGGCCTGCATCATGCCGTATTCGATGCCGTTGTGCACCATCTTCACCATGTGCCCCGAGCCAATGTCGCCGGTGTGGATGTAGCCGTTTTCGGGGGCCAGGGTTTTGAAAATGGGCTCACAGTGATCAGCAGCCTCTTTTTTACCGCCATACATCAGCGAGTAGCCTTCGGAGAGGCCCCATACCCCGCCACTCACGCCACAGTCGATGAAGTGGATGCCTTTTTCAGCCAGCTTTTCGCCGCGGGCCACCGAATCGCGCCAAAAGGAGTTGCCTCCCTCGATGAGGATGTCGCCCTCGCTCAGAAGCGGTGTGAGGGTGTCGATGGTGCTGTCCACGGCCTGGCCGGCGGGGACCATGATCCAAATGACCTTTCTCTCGGGGAGTTTTTGCACCAGGGCCTCCAGGTCATGGGCGCCGGTAGCCCCCGCTTTTTCAGCCTCGGCAATGGCCTCGGCAGACATGTCCATGGCCACAACCTCGTGCTCGTTTTGCAGCAGGCGCTTGACCATGTTGCCGCCCATTTTGCCGAGTCCGATGAATCCAATTTGCATAGATAAATTAGTTGGTAGTGAGGGGAATAGATGAGGCGCAAAGTAAGCCAGGTTACCAATCAAAGTTGTAAACCAGCAGACAATACCCCCTGTACTCTGCTAAACGGAGCACTCGCCCAATGGTTAAATCAAGCGCTGCCAGGACTCAAGACCCTCGTCAAATTCAAGAATATATATTTAAATACCTTGCCTCCTTGCTTTGAAAAACCAGCGCAATTGCGTTATTTCCTACTATCGCAACATGCTCCCATGCCCACTGTCTTGGCCATGGCTTTCTCCCCCTTGTTTTCTCCCCTGACTAACAGGTATTCCCCTGGCCTTTTGGATGCCTGGGGCTGGCTGAGCATGTATCCCTGGCCAGCAACATGGGAATCTTTTACGCTGTTAGGGCTGCTTGGCATCGGGCTGACCTGCCTGCTGCTGGGCTGGCTTACTACCTGGCAAGCTCGGTGGGGGTACTGGTTTTTCCCTGGAGACCGGTGGTTCAAAGATAGTCCGACGCCCCTCTTGCTGCTCGATCAGCCACACATGACCATCCGCTATGCCAACCAGGCCGCCATCGATACCTATGGCTATCTACTCCAGGTTTTCAAGGGCATGCCTATCTACCGGCTGCACCCCAAAGGCCAGCCTCAAGTCAGCCTACCTGCTCTGCAGGGCCACTACCAGCAGGCCCGCATCCGCGAAAGCCATCAACGCCAGGATGGTTCGCTCATCGAAGTGCTGATCCAGGCGGCCGATAGCCGCTACCAGGGGCGACCGGTGCGCCTGCTGCAAATCACCGCAGTGGATGACTTGCTGGAAAAGAGCCGCCGCATCAGCCAAACCAACCTCGAGCTCAGCGACTTTCGCTTTGCTATTCAGCGAGCGACCATGATGGGCGTCATCGATCAGGATGGCATCATCAAGGACGTCAACGAAAACCTTTGTCAGTTGTATCGGCTCAGCCGCAGCGAAATCCTGGGTCAACGCCTGGATTTTGCGTTTTCGCCCGAAGACCAGGATACCTTCGCACAAATACAGGCCAGCCTGGAGTACCAGCGCATCTGGCGCGGAGAAATCCGGCACCAACGCGGTGCAAGTGAGGAGCAGTCATTCTGGACCCAGGGGTACTGCATTCCTTTTCGGGAAAAAAGCC
>CAYVAP010000856.1:0-2227 GCA_964449365.1 uncultured Bacteroidia bacterium | reverse complement strand
ATCTGAATGTAAAAACCAGCTTGACAGATAACTTCTTCGCCGATCAGGGCGCAATTGGCGGGGCAATCGTGTTTGACCCCACTGATCCAGTTTTTTGGCCTGACTCGGCGATGCCGACCGCGTATTACGATACCCTCTACGGGGGCTACTTCGAAGATACCCTCACCAATGGCAACCCCAACAATCTGGCTCCTCGAAACCCGGTGGGCCTGCTCAATCAGCGCGACGACGAGAGCCAGGCCTTTCGCAGCATCGGCAACATCGCGCTGGATTATCGATTTCACTTCTTACCTGAGCTGCGCGCCAACCTCAACTGGGGCTATGACATCTCGCGTAGCAACGGGACGGTATTCGTGCCTGCCAATGCCGCTTCGCTGTTTACCCGCGATGGCCAGCGCGTGACGTACGATCAGCGCCGGAACAACTTCACCCTCGATGCTTACCTCAACTACGTGAAGGACTTCAAGGCTATCGACCATGCACTGGACATCATGGCTGGTTTTTCCAACCAGACCTTCAATGTGTTTGGCGACGCAGGCGAATTTAGCCTCGACCTGCCCCTGAGCGAAGAGCCTGACACCTCTTTGTTTAACTCGCCAGTGCCCATCTACGACGAGGAAGGGAACATCATCGACTCGGCGGCATTTGACGTACCCTATGGTGGACTGGTGCTGCGCTCTTACTATGGCCGTCTCAACTACAAGATCAAGAATCGCTACCTGATCACCGCGACCCTGCGGGTGGATGGCACCTCGCGCTTTGGGCCTGAGCATCGCTGGGGCTTCTTTCCTGCGGTGGCCCTGGCCTGGAAGATCAACGAAGAGACCTTTCTCAAAAACGTCGGAGCGGTCTCGGACATGAAGCTGCGCCTAGGCTACGGCATCACCGGTCAGCAGGATGTGGGCGGTATCGCCCCCTACCTGGCCCGCTACACCCCCAGCCAAAACAATGCGCTGTACCAGTTTGGCAACAATTTCGTGCAAACCCTGCGGCCTGAAGGCTACGACGCTACGCTGAAGTGGGAAGAAACCACTACCTACAACGTGGGGCTGGACTTTGGCTTTTTCGATCAGCGCATCAGTGGTAGCCTGGACTACTACTACCGCGATACCCGCGACTTGCTGGCTGAGGTGTCGGTTCCGGCGGGAGCCAACTTCCGCAACCGCATCCTCACCAACGTGGGGGAGATCGAAAACCAGGGCCTCGAAGCCATCTTCAAGGTCAACCTGCTGCGCAATCAGGACTGGAAGGTGGACCTGGGCTTCAACGTAGCTTACAACGAAAATCGCATCACTGCCCTGACTCAGTTTGAAACCGATTCAGCCATTGGCAACGAGGTCGGCGGTATCGCTGGTGCAGTAGGGAACAACATTCAGATACACACCGTGGGCTTCCCCACTTTCTCTTTTTACGTGCAGGAGCAGGTGTACGATGACAATGGCAACCCCGTCGAAGGCGAATACGAAGATCTCAACGGCGATGGCGTGATCAACCCTGATGACCGCTATCGCTTCGAAAATCCCAATCCCGATTACATCATCGGCATCAACGGCAGTGCGCGCTACAAAAACTGGAATCTGAGCTTTGTGCTGCGCGGCAACCTGGGTCAGTACGTCTACAACAACGTCCGCTCGGACAAAGGTACTTATCAGTCAGTGTATAACTCGGTGCCCTATCTAACCAATATGCACAGCGATGTGCTGCGCTCTGGCTTTACCGGGCCACAGTATTTCTCAGACTACTACCTAGAAAATGCCTCCTTTTTACGCATGGACAACCTGGTGCTGGGCTATAGCCTGCCTACCCTCTCCAATGGCCGTATGACGGCTCAACTCTCGCTGATTGCCCAGAATCTCTTCATCCTGACCGACTACAGCGGCCTGGATCCTGAGGTAGCAGGCGGAATCGACAACAACTTCTATCCCGTGCCGCGCACTTACTCACTGGGCATCAACTTGGGGTTCCAGTAAAGCCAATCGAAGGTGATCCCTGAGCTTGGCTGTTGGTTAGCTATTTCAACTACGAACAAATGGCTACGAACTTCGCACTCGTTCCACTGGCCATTAGTTTCACGGTTAAAAGTTCAAGGTTAAAAGTAAATTTAGCCGCTGGTTGCGGCCACTGAGTGAGCCAATATGTGGGAGCTAGCCTGTGCCGAAGCCCTCTACCCTGTGCCCCGTTCATATAGGCGAGCTGAACCCCAGCGGGGTTCAACCTTGGTAGCATA
>CAYVAP010000855.1:0-2228 GCA_964449365.1 uncultured Bacteroidia bacterium | reverse complement strand
ATTTGAAAATCAGATAATTAGGATTGAAATTGTCCTGAACAAAAGTTAGCTTACTGAAGTTGAAAATTTGAGCAAAAAGACACTCAAAGCCATTCCCCATGACTGAAACTTCCCCCCAAACTATCCATTATACCGCATGTCCAGTGTGCGGAAGCCAGAGCATCTACAATGTACTGACGGTCAAAGACCACAGTGTATCTCAAGAAACTTTTCCTGTTTGGCAGTGCGACAACTGCCAAGCCCGCTTCACCCAGGATATTCCTGATGAAGCTTCCATCGATCGTTACTATCAGTCCGAAGAATACATCTCTCACTCCAATACCAGCAACGGGGTCGTCAACCAAATCTATCAGCAGGTGCGCCGCTACACCCTCGGGCAGAAGAAGCGCAAGCTCGAACTGCTGACCAAAAGTTCCACGGGGAACCTACTGGATATCGGCTGCGGCACCGGTGAGCTTGCCGGGCTAATGGCCCGCTCAGGTTGGCGGGTGGTTGGGCTAGAGCCTAGCCGTGCGGCGCGGCGTCAAGCCCTGGAACAACAGCGCATCGAAGCTTACTCCAGCGAAAAGCTGTTTGAATTGCCCGATAACGACTTTGACGTGGTAACCCTCTGGCACACGCTGGAACACGTGCATCAGCTGCACGACTACCTCAGCCACATCAAGCGGGTGCTCAAGCCCGGCGGGTACGTGGTCATTGCTGTACCCAACTATCAGTCGCCCGACGGGCAAAACTATGGTGCCGATTGGGCGGCTTACGACGTGCCACGTCACCTGTATCACTTTAGCCCTAAGTCCATGGAAATGTTGTTGGGCAAGCATGGTTATACCCTCGAGCACAAGCTCAACATGGATTTCGATGCATTTTACGTAAGCATGCTCAGCGAGAAATACCGCGGCAACGGACCAGAGCTGATTACCGGTGGGGTGCAGGGCTTAAAGTCTTATTTCAAAACCTGGGATGACCCCGATCACTGTAGTTCGGTGATGTACATCGCTAAAGCTTAGAGGGCAAACATCAGAAAAACGAAATTCTTTCAAGTCTCAGGCTCTGCCAAAGCTGTAGGGAAATTGAAGTCCGATCCGCTAGGAAATTCGAAGATTTCCAGATCGAAAAACGTAACCGATGCAAGCAGGTGGTCAAACACATCTGCTTGCATTTTTTCATAGTTGACCCACTGGGTATCGTTGGTAAAGCAGTAAATCTGCAACGGCAACCCCTGCGGCGTCGGGTCGAGTTGGCGCACCATCATGAGCATGTCGGGCGACCGGTGAATATACGGCAACTGTCGTAGGTATGCTTCGGCATACTCGCGAAATAGCCCCAGGTTGGTGAGGTTGCGCCCGTTGAGGAGCAAAGATTTATCCACTCGCTGCTCTTGGTTGTGCTGCTCGATTTCTTTGGCTTTGCTTTGCAGGTAGTCCCGAATCAGTTCCACCTGTCCAAACTTCTCCAGGTCTGCGGGGCCACAAAATCGAATGGAACTTTGCTTGAGGTAAATGGCGCGTTTGATACGCCGTCCTCCTGCATTTTTCATGCCCCGCCAGTTGCGAAAGGATTCAGAGATAAAGGCGTAGGTGGGAATGTGGGAAATGGTCTTATCAAAATTGCGCACCTTGATGGTCGCCAGGGTAATCTGAATCACGTCCCCATTGGCCCCGTATTTGGGCATCTCCACCCAGTCGCCAATATGCACCATGTCATTGGCTGCGATTTGGATGCTGGCCACGAAGCCCAAAATGGTATCGCGAAAGATGAGCAAGATGATGGCCGTCATCGCGCCGAAGGTCGAGAGGAAAAATAGCGGCGATTTGTCCAGCGCCAGGGACAGCGTAAGGATGCCGCCCACCAGGGCCACCACGATGCGCCCGAGCTGAAAGTAGCTACCGATGGGCAGGTCTTTGAGACCGTCGGTTCGGGAAAGAAAATACTCGATGGTTTTGAGCAGCGAGAAAAAGGCTAACACTAACATCACCACCAGGTAAATGTTGGTGGCTTTAAGAATGAGGGCTTCCAGTTGATCGCGGGCGGGAAACATCAGCGGAGCCAAGCCCTGAATCAGGAGAGCTGGGAAGATATGAGCCAGTCGGCTGAAAAATTTGTTTTCCAGCAGGCGGTCGTCCCACTGCGTACGCGAGCGAATAACCAGTTTGCGAATGCCCTTATAAAGCCAAGTTGCCTGAATGAAGTGATATCTGTTGGCTCTGTTTATGATGGGCGAATTATTA
>CAYVAP010000854.1:0-2231 GCA_964449365.1 uncultured Bacteroidia bacterium | reverse complement strand
GGGGAATAGCGCAGGTTTGGCACGCAGACTACGAGCAACTGGGAGGCGCAGAGCGCTTCGATACGGTGCTGATGATGATGAATGGCATTGGGGTGGTAGGAGACCTCAAGGGGCTCAACCGCTTTTTGACCAACGCCAAAGCCCTTTTGCAGCCTCAGGGGCAAATCCTCCTCGATTCCTCCGACATCCGCTACCTCTACGAAGCCGAAGCGGTCTCACTCCCCCTGCCTGATGGGCGCTACCATGGCATCATACGCTACCAGATGACCTTCGGCGCGGTGCAGGGAGAGGTATTTTCCTGGCTATACCTGGACTTTCACCAATTGGCTCGTCAGGCGGAGTATCTCGGTTGGCGCTGCGAATGCCTGGCCAAAGGTCCGCATTTTGAGTACCTGGCGCGGCTCACCTGGGGAGGAAGTTCAACCCTCCCAGTTGGGCGTCCGTAGGGCTTGCTCCCCCCCAGGATATGCTTTCCCCTGCCTACAACTTAGCAGCGCAAGAAAAGTAACTTCCCTGATTCGGTGTGAGATGGTGAGATTCTGAGATGGTGAGATGGTGAGATCCTGAGACTTGGAGACGTACAGTCTCCTACTCTCAATCTCTCGGCCTCTCAACCTCCTATTTCCCAACGAAGAAGGCCAACTTATTTTTTGAGCGTTACTTACCATTTCCCCCCTATCTTGCAGGCTGTTTGGCGTCGCTCGATGACGCGCCGCAGTTCAACTCCCCCCCTTCCACTTTCCGCATTTCGGATCGCAAATTCCGATCCCCTCCCACTACTCGCTATGAAAGGTTACAGCTTATTCCAGGACGTGTGCAGCTTCGTAGATGATGCTGCGCGCTACACCGAGCACCACCCCGGGCTGATCGATCAGATCAAGCAGCCCAATGTCATCCTCAAAGTCAACTTTCCCATCCGCCGCGAAGACGGTAGCTATCAAGTGATCGAAGCGTACCGGGTACAGCACTCTCACCACAAACTCCCCGTCAAGGGCGGACTGCGCTTTAGCCTGCAAGTCTCCGAAGACGAAGTCGCGGGCCTGGCGGCTCTGATGACCTACAAATGCGCCGTGGTCAACGTCCCGTTTGGGGGAGCCAAGGGGGGAATTCGCATCCGCCGAGGCGACTACTCCGAAGCTGAGCGTGAGAAAATTACCCGCCGCTACGCATACGAACTGATCAGCAAAAACTGCCTCGATCCGGCTCTGGATGTGCCCGCGCCCGACTATGGCACGGGACCACAAGAAATGGCCTGGATCGTGGATACCTACCGCGCCTTCAACCCCAAGGCGATCAACGCCGATGGCTGTGTAACGGGCAAACCTGTGCATCAGGCTGGCATCGACGGGCGTACCGAAGCGACCGGGCTGGGGGTATTTTTTGGCATTCGTGAGTGTGTCAGCATCAAAGAGGATATGACCAACCTCGGCCTCACCGTCGGGCTCGGGGGCAAGCGCATCATCGTGCAAGGCTTGGGCAACGTGGGCTACCATGCCGCGCGCTACTTGCAAGAGGCCGGAGCCCTGATCATCGGCATCGCCGAGTACGAGGGCGGCATCACGAGCCCAGCCGGGCTGGACGTGGAGGCGGTGCACAAACACCGGCAGGAGACAGGCTCTATCTTGGGCTTTCCAGGGGCCATCGAGGTGCCCCAATCCACCAGCCTGCTCGAAGCCGAGTGCGACGTGCTGCTGCCAGCCGCCCTGGAAAATCAGATTACCCTGAGCAATTGTGATCGGGTAAATGCCAAGATCGTGGCTGAAGCAGCCAACGGACCCGTAACGGCCGCCGCCGCCGTCCGATTACTCAGCCGAGGCATCGTGATCATCCCCGACCTCTACCTCAACGCCGGCGGGGTCACTGTTTCGTACTTCGAATGGATCAAGAACCTGGCGCGTGTGTCGTTTGGGCAGATGGATCGCCGCTATGAGTTGCTCAGCAATCAGCGCATGGTCGAAGCCATCGAATCATCTACCGGCACCCCTCTCTCTGCTGTGCAGCGCGATCAGTTGATCCGTGGGGCCGAAGAGCGCGATCTCGTGCAGTCTGGCCTGGAAGAAACCATGATCCATGCCTACCGCGAGATGTGGGAAACGAAGCAGCGGCATCAGACCGGCAGCCTTCGTCAAGCTGCCTTCGTCAACGCCCTCAACCGGATCGCCAAGGCGTACATGGACTTGGGTGTTTTTCCATGATTTAAGGTCAGGAGGGGGGTTGGGGTTTTGGGGGTT
>CAYVAP010000853.1:0-2237 GCA_964449365.1 uncultured Bacteroidia bacterium | reverse complement strand
CGCGTGCGCAGCTTGATCAGGAACGGGCCAAGCTCCCAGAAAAACGAACCAACGGGCATCATCCACCTGAAAGTCAAGAGGAGGCCCAACTCCCCATCGACCCCAACGTATCCGAGGATACCGATTCGCCTTCTGACAACTAAGCGATGAAGCGCCCCCTATCCACCCGCATGCGATACCTCCAACGGCTCATTACCCAGGTGATAGCCGATATGAACTGGCTCCTGGCCAACTACTCGGAGCAAGAGGCCAAGCCTTATATCGAACTGCTGGGGGAGATCAATCAAAGCTACATCGAGCAGCCTGATTGGCTCGGTGAGCAGTTAGAGGCGCTGGGGGGACCGGAGATCAACCTGTGGAAGAGTGGGGAGCCGCTGGGATGAGCTGCTTGCTGGAGCGCACCTGTCCTGGCTGCTCAGAGGAGGGGTCGGGACAGGTGGCTTGGGGGAGACTCGCACGGATTGCAAGTCCGCGCCAGAGGGGTTAAATTTTCCGCCGCCTTTCATCCAAAGGATAATCACCGAACAGAGAGTCTTTAACAAAAATCTTGTTTGGATCTACCCCAGATGCAATTATGAGATAGAGCAGGTCTAGGTAGTGTGATCTTTCGTCATGAAAAATCTTTATTCTCAGAACATCATCTTTAGCTGAGTAGCATAGCCACTTCCAATTCCGAATTTCAAAGCGGTCCTTCCAAAATTCTAGGTCCATGTATTCAATGAGAGAATCCTTTCTATATTGAAAGCTGCCATCTGGCGAAAACCCTTCAGAAAAATAGGTAGGCAGATATTCCGTCCAGTTTTTCTCGTCTCTCTCAATGAAAGTAATGGAGAGGACCAATACATGGAGAATGTATGCAATGGAGCGAGATACATTCTCTACTCCTGATGCGATGAACTCCACTTCACTAGGATGGGACCTGCAGGGGTCGTTAAAAAAGATTCGCTCAATCTCTGATCTCATGGCTCGGTTATAGTTACAGTTTTTCTGTTAAAGTAAGATCGAAAATCTGAAACAGGAACTGAATATGAAGACCCCTCCTGCATAGGCAAAGGATCTCGTAAAAATACTTGCCCATCTTCTATCCTATCGACCAGAACAGCATGTGGACCCATTCCAGGGACATTGACACCTGCAATAGTCGGAATACCGCTCGCCATGTGTTCTTCAAATTGATTGTACTGCATGAAACGATATTCTGCACTGACTGGTAAGTCAAGTGAATTTATGGCATCTGGAATATCTGCGATACTAGCCCCACTAGTAGTCGTTCCAAGAGCGTCAGATATTTTTCCTTCTCCCATTGGTACGTCTAGATCACTCAACCGCATTCTTGTCGCACAAGATACGCAAGTGTACAGTTCCATTTGTCCAATTATAGCTCCACTTGGCGTATATCGAGTCAGTTGCAGCCCTCCTACGTTAAATAGTGAACGTGTACCGTCCCCGCCTGTGGCCGTCGCGCGAGCGGCATCAACCATCTCATCAGCAAGCCCCATTCCACCTACCCCAAAAGCACCTACTGCTGATGGATTGACCATTTCCAAGGCCAGTTCTCCGGCTGCGGCTGGATTTGCTGCTGCCCACCAAAAAATTTCTGGCGCAAATCCGATAGCCAATCCCCCAGTGAACGAAAACGCCAGTAACCCTATCGCCCGTTTATTCCCTGCCTTAATCTCCTCATCTGTCAGCTTTCGCAATTCGGCTTCCTTAGGAATACCGTAATTCTCCATCCCGCTAAGGTCCAACTCTTCCAACCCTTCGAGTTCAATTGAGCCAATCACCCTGTTCTCCGAAAACGCATACGGCGAGTTCCACGGGTACTCCGGCGCCAGCGGATCCACCGACAAAAACCGCCCGATCCGCGCATCCTGCACCCGGTACTTATAGCTCACCGCATTCTCCGCGCCATACACCTCGTCATCGGCTTCCTGTCCTTGAAAGCCAAAACTGTAAACCCCTACGCCCTGCTGTCAAAGATCGGTTAGCGCCAAGATAGGGCTTTTTTGTGCTGGGTGCGACTGGCGGGTGGGGTCTTTTTCTTTTCAGTTGAAAAGAAAAAGGCTAGGGCTGTGGGTGGTCCAGGGGGTGGTGCTGTTGGATGGCTTGCTGGAGTTCCTCTAGCTGGCTTTGGCGGTAGCGCTCGGTGGTGGATGGGCTGATCACGTCCATGGTCGCGGCCTCGCATCCGCATGAAAGGGGCAGTGCGCCTTCTGCGTGCGCGGGTGGACTTCGAT
>CAYVAP010000852.1:0-2241 GCA_964449365.1 uncultured Bacteroidia bacterium | reverse complement strand
GGGCCGTGATTCTGATTTGGACGCCGTCCAGGCTGGGTAGAATGGGCGATTGGTATTGCTGCCACGCATTGGCGAGCAGCGTATCGGTGGCAAATAGCGGGAGGGAAGAGTTGTCCATCAGCAAATCTACCCGCAGCAAGCCTGTTCCCTTCTCCAAGGAGCTGCTCTCGGGGTTGTTGCAGTTGGTGAGCCACCAAGAAAAGTTGATCTGGGGCTCGACGAGGTCGGCCAGGTTCATGACGGGAGAGGTGAGGATGGTGCGTCCTCCGTCGAGGTCGTGTGCTTCAGCCGTTTGGAGGCCGGGGGCATTGCCGGTGACGTAGGCGGCCTCGCCCAGGTCGCCGCTTTGGTCTTGGGGGGCATTAGCCAGGAAGCTACTGCCGAGGCCTAGACTGGTGCCGGTGGGGCGAGCGCGCACCCAGTGGCCAAAGAGGGCATCTCCGCTGACTTGCCAGCCTAGGTCGAGCACAAAGTCATCTTCATAGCCTGGCTGCAAGGGCAATCGAAAGATCTGATTCGAGGGGCCCACCGTGATGATGGTATCGAGCGCCTGGTATCCCCATTTGCCTGCAATCACGCGATGCTGACCCTGTACCACCGGACGGGCTATGGAGGTGCCCTGGCTCCCGGTGAGAAACTCGTAGGTGAGGGTATCATCACCCGCCGGGACTTCGCTGCGGATGCGGCCCTCGTTGAGGAGTTGCCCGTCTTGGGCTGAAATCAATTCGAAGACAATCTCGCTGCGCGGAAAGGGCGTCAGATAAAAGGTATCGCGCCGGGTGCTGTCGCGGTAAAAGGTAAGGGGCTGCTCCAGGGGTTGATAGCCGGGTAAGCGAAAGCGCAGCGTTTGTGCGCTGCTATCGGCCACCCCGACCACAAATCGCCCCTCCTCGTCGGTACTGCGCTGGTCGAAGCCCACCAGCTCGACTGCGACATTATCCAAGGGCAACCCGGTATTGGCATCGAGCACGACGCCTTGGGTAAACCCGGCCCCGATGTAGTCTGGCTGAAGCACGTCCAGACCCTCGAGCACATCGGTCGATAAGATGAGCCCGGAGGGAAGATAAGGATAGGCCCCCCACGCGCCGTCGAAGCCCGAGCCCGCAAGCGGGCTGGTGTCATAATAGCCTACTTCGACCATGTACTCGGGGTGGGTGACGTCCACGATCACGATGCCGTCGCGGTAGTGGGAGATGACCAGGAAGTTTTGGTACACGTGTACGTTGTGGGGAATACAGTCGCCATCCCGCTGCGAGCGGTAGCGATCTAGCTCGATGATATTGTTGCGATTGCTCACATCCCAGGCGATGATGTTGCCGGCAAAAACTTCATCGGTAGTAAAGACGGTGTTGCCATCATCGCTGAGCCAGGTGTTGTGGGTGAGCGAGCCTGCGTAGTTGCGGTTGTTGAAGGGGGTAGGGTTGCTGCGGTCGCTCAGATCGATGAGGGTGAGGCCATTTTGCAGCTCAGCGGCATAGGCGGTATCGTCGCGTACATAGACATCGTGCACGTAAGCGTCGTTGTAGGCCCCGGCGACGCTGGGATTCCAGGGGTCAACGTTGAGGTCCAGGATGAGCAAGCCGTCGGATTTGTTGCCGCCACAGAGGTAGAGGTAGCCCGCCTCGTCGACCCAGAGGTTGTGGACCGTTTCTACCCCAGCGAAGACAGTGTCTTTGACGATGGTGGTATCGGGCAGGCCGCGCAGGTCCATGATGATGATGCCACCGCCGCTTTCGTTGCACACGTAGGCATAGTCTGTGTAGGTCTTGATATCCCACCACAGCGAGTAGGGGCGGATAAACCATTCGAGCTTGACCGGATTGACTGGGTCGGTCACATCCACAATGGCTGGACCTACCCCTGTACCAACCAGGGCGTATTCGCGCCCATTTTCGTCGGCGTAGCCCCAAATGTCGCTCAGGCTGGTCGGCCATACCTCGTTGCTGAGGCGAGAAAGATTTTTCTGAGCTACCTGCGCGTGGGCAGGGAAAATGGCCAGAGCGAGTAGCCCAAGGCCGAGCAGAAAGGATATTCGTAAATTGTTCATATGTATGGAGGAGGGTAAGAAGGTTGATCTGGTCTGGAAGAACAAGGACAAAGAAGGGCTGGTGAAGAAAGTTCGAAGTTATCAGTTGGAAGTTATCAGTTGGAAGTTACCAGTTGAGAGTTAACAGTTAACAGATAACAGTTGAAAGTAAATTTAGCCGCTTGGGCGGCCACTGAGTGAGCCAATATGTGGGG
>CAYVAP010000851.1:0-2242 GCA_964449365.1 uncultured Bacteroidia bacterium | reverse complement strand
ATTGCTGAGTTACAGTATTTTCATCTTTAAAAATACGCCGGGCTGATTTCCTATCAGATTACACACCCTAGGTATAAGGGTATCAGGCACTTTGGTCAGCCCCCGTTCATATTGGCTCGCTCAGTGGCCGCCCAAGCGGCTAGATTTACTTTCAACCGCGAAACTAATGACTAGTCAATACCCCCCCAACTCCTCCACCACGGCCTGCAGCCGACTTTCTGCCAAGAAGCCCTTCTCCAGGGTAGGGTGAAAAGGCACGGGCGTATCCAGCGAACCCAGGCGCCGCACCGGGGCGTCGAGCCATGCGAAGCAGTGCTCGCTGATGGTGGCTGCGATCTCCGCGCCGAAGGCCCCGGTGGCGGTGGCTTCGTGCAGCACCAGCACTTTGCTGGTTTTGCGCACCGAGGCGAAGACCGCCTCGCGGTCCCAGGGCAGCAGGCTGCGCAGGTCGATCACCTCCAGGTCGAGATCAGATTGCTCGGCCAGGGCCAAGGCCCAGCGTACCCCTAGTCCGTAGGTGACGATGGTCAGGTCCTCGCCCACCCGGGCCACGCGGGCCTGCCCGATGGGCACGTGATAATGGCCTTCTGGCACGGAGCCACTTTCGGAGCGGTAGAGCAGCTTGTGCTCGAAGTAGAGCACCGGGTTGGGGTCGAGCAGGGCGCTGGCCAGCAGGCCTTTGGCGTCGTGGGCGGTGGCAGGCATCACCACCTTGAGGCCCGGCACGTGGGTAAACCAGCTCTCGATGCTCTGCGAATGGTATGGCCCCGCGCCCATGCCGCCGCCGGTGGGCAGGCGCAGCACCACGTCGGCGGGTGCGTCCCAGCGGTAGTGGGTCTTGGCCAGGTTGTTGACGATCTGGTTGAAGCCACAGCTCACGAAGTCGGCAAACTGCATCTCCACCAGGGCCTTGTGCCCGCCTAGCGATAGGCCCAGCGCCGCGCCCAGGATGGCCGATTCGCAGATGGGCGTGTTGCGCACCCGCGCCCGCCCAAACTGCTCCGCCAAGCCTGCGGTGATCTTGAACACCCCGCCGTACTCGGCGATGTCCTGCCCCATCAGCACCAGGTTGGGATACTGCGCCATGCCCTGCCGCAGCCCCTCGCTGATGGCGTCGATAAAGCGGATCTCGCGGGTCTTCTCCGTCGGCGGCTCGATCAATTCTCCCTGCATCGGCGCATAGACCGAGCGAAGTTCTTGCCTCTCGTCAAAGGCCACTTCCTCGGCTCCAAAGGCGGTTTCTACCGCTGCGTTGATCTCGGCTTTCAGCTCGGCGCGCAGTTGCTCGACCTGCGCCTCGTCGATCAGGCCCTCGGCCAGCAGGTAGCGTTGGTAGTTCTCGACCGGGTCCTTTTTTCCCCACTCATCAAACAACTCCTGTGGCACGTACTTGGTGCCGGAGGCCTCCTCGTGGCCGCGCATGCGGAAGGTAAGGCATTCGAGCAGCACGGGCTGCGGCTTCTTACGCATCTGCCGGGCCAGGCGCTGCACGGTGTGATACACCTCCAGGAGGTTGTTGCCGTCGATGGTGAGGCCCTTCATGCCGTAGCCCTTGGCGCGGTCGGCCAGCTTCTGGCAGCGAAACTGCTCGCGCGACGGAGTGGAGAGGCCGTAGCCGTTGTTTTCGACCACGAAGAGCACGGGCAGGTCCCAGACGGCGGCCACGTTGAGGGCTTCGTGAAAGTCGCCCTCGCTGCTGCCCCCATCGCCGCTGAAAACCGCGGCGAGGGCGCCTTCTTCCTTGAGCAAGCTACTCAGGGCCAGCCCATCGGCCACAGGCAGCATGGCCCCCAGGTGAGAGATCATACCGATCACGCGGTCCGCAGGCGAGCCGAAGTGAAAAGAGCGGTCGCGCCCGCGGGTGTAGCCCTCGGGCTTGCCCTGCCACTGCGCCAGCAGGCGGGTGAGCGGCAGCCCCCGGGTGGTGAAGACCCCCAAGTTGCGGTGCAGGGGCAGCAGGTAGTCCTGCGCATCGAGGGCACGGGTCAGCCCCACGGCGATGGCCTCCTGCCCCATGCCTGAGAACCATTTGCTCACGCGGCCCTGCCGCAGCAGGATGAGCATTTTTTCCTCGATCAGTCGGGGGAAGAGCAGGTCGCGGTAGAGCTGACGAAGGGTATGGTCGGAGAGTTTTTTGCGGCGGTAATCCATGCTGCAAAGCTAGTGCTTGGAATTCGAAATTCTCAATTCGCTATTTGAAATCCAACCTGCTGTTTATCAGCCTGTTGTGGATTGGAAAATT
>CAYVAP010000850.1:0-2249 GCA_964449365.1 uncultured Bacteroidia bacterium | reverse complement strand
TCTCAGGATCTCACCATCTCAGGGAAGTTATTTTTCTCGCATTACTAAGCCGGGATAGTTCGGCCAGGGAGGGCTAATCCTCCATCTGATCGCGGAGCTTTTTGAGGGCAGCCCAGCGCTCATCTACGGGTTCGTCGTCCGTATCGGATGCATCGACAGGTGCTTCAGGTAGCGGTTCGCCTCGTTCGTCGAGCCCCAATACGGCCAACACTTCCGGGGGGCAAATGTGTACCTCCAGCTCGGGTACTCTGCGCATGGGCAAAGCTAAATGCACGAAATCATATAGCTCTTGGACCAGCGACAGATTCGGCTCTTCGGGATCGACGTAGATCACTTCTTGGTTGTCGAATTTCAAGCTTTCGCTGAAGGCGTAGATAACGCGTCGCTCGTCGGCGATGGCCTGTGGGTAGGGCTGACCGCAGCGATCGCACTCGACCTGTACCGTCCCTTCGATGAAAAACTTCACGTCGAGATGGGTCTTGTACTTCTCCATCCCGAGGCGAGCCTCTAGGTTCCCTTCGCCAATCAGCGAAGTACTCATTTGCTCAAAAAACGCACGATCAATCTCGAAAGTCTCACTGTGCTTGCCCAGCTTGAGGCGCGCTACATTGATGGAGTACTTTCGCTCGAAAGCCCTGTCCTGCTCCATGATTCCTTCATTCGGTCGGCAAAGGTATGCAAAGATGAGGAAAATGTAAGGAGAAAAGAGGATAGTTTTGCGGATTCTTTCAAATCCGTCGCGAGCGCCCCAGCAAGCTGCCCACCAACCCCAGGGTCAATCCTGCGTAGATCACCGCGATCACGTAGGCTTCGGGCTTGTCGGCGAGATTGTAGCGCATGAGCTTGCGCTCGATCAGCACCGAGACCATCTGCGGATCTTCGCGGCCTAGTAGCAGGGGAATTTCGTAAGAGCCCAGCGTAAAGAGAAAGTACAGTACCAGGGTGGGGTAGGCCGCCCGCAGCAAAATCGGTATCTCGATGCGGCGACGTATTTGTCGCACGCTGCCGCCCAGGCTCCCGGCCAGTTGAGTCAGCTCCGGCAAGCGCTCGCTGCGGTACAGGTTGAGAAACAAGATCAGCAAAAAAGGAGTGGCCATCAGCACGTGGCTGAGCATGATGCCCCCTCCGAGGGCGTCATTGACCAGGCTCGGGAAGTCGCTTGGTGCAGTGATCCACCCTAGCTGAGCCGCCACACGCGCCAGTAGCCCCGCCTGGCTGAGCAGTTGCAGCACGAAAAAAGTCACCACCATGGCTGGCAAGGTGAGCGGAAAGTAAATCAGCGTACTGAGCCAACCGCCTGTAAAAGCCTCTCGCCCCCTCAACGCCAACCACAACGCCAGCCCTGTGGCGAGACCCATGCTGCTCGTGGCTAGGCATAGGCTATAACCCAGAGAGCGCCACAGGGACTGCCCTTCGAGCACGGCCTGCCAGTGTGCCAAGGTAAACCCCTGGCCCAGCACCCCCACCAGCCCTAGGCGTAAAGCAGGGCATAGCCCAGGCCCAGCAGCAGCGGCAATACCGCCAGCGATACCAGCATCCGAGCGCACGTAGGGGCATGGAGGGCAAGGGTCGCAACTTGGCTTTAACCGCAGCGGGCGTCTTTCCCACGCGCTTGATTTTACTCTAAGATGAGAGGGGCTACACCAGCCCCAGGCGCTCAGCTTGCAGCGAACGCACCTTCCCTTCCGGATTGATCTGGGCCAGTACCTCCCGGAACGCAGGTAACTGCGGGTACATGCGCGCGAGGGTATCTCCGGTGAGGCGCACGTCTTTGGTGAGATAAACCCGCCCGCCGTATTGCAGCACCAACTCGTCCAATTTATCGAGAAAAGGAAAGAGGCGCGGCGTGATGGGAAAGTCCAGCGTAAGGGTGTAGCCCGACATAGGAAAGGAGAGCAACCCTTCGCCCGCTGGCCCAAAAAGTTTGAGCACCGAAAGAAAGGAACCCATGCGGGCCTGGGTGATGGTTTGCAAAATGGCCTGCATCCCCTCGGCCCCGCGATGCTTGGGCAGCACGAATTGGTACTGAGTGAAGCCCCGACGGCCGTAAATCCGATTCCAGTGATGGATGGTATCCAGCGGGTAGAAAAAGGAGTCGTAGTCCACCAGCCCTACTTGTTCTTTCTTCAGTTGCTTGCCATAGTACAAGGTATTGAAGGCCCTGATGGTGAAATGGTTGAGCACGAACGCGGGCAGGTCAAAAGGCACGGTGAACTTGACCTTCTGCGGGACTCGCAGAGGATTCTGCT
>CAYVAP010000849.1:0-2253 GCA_964449365.1 uncultured Bacteroidia bacterium | reverse complement strand
CGCAAGTTCATCTTTTCTTTTTACTTCGGCGCCTCGGCCAACGTGTTGACCCGATCGCTGAGCTTCAATGACAAACCGCTGCTGGCAATTCAACCGCCCTCGGCGGTGTTGACCATCCCTGAGCCCATCGATCGCTATGCCGGTCTCACCTGGTCGGTCATGGGGGAAACGGGCTTCGACATCCAGCTACCGCCCGAAAATTTTTCTCTCAACCTGCGGCTGCGCGGCGACTACACCCTCACCGACGTGGAAGACAAAGAGACCCTGGTGCGTATTCAAGAGGGGGGCAGGGTGGTTTCGCTGCCTTATTGGAACTATGCCCGAGGCAGTGGCACCCGCAACGCCGATACCTTTGGGCTCAATGTGGGCTTGCTCGTAGGGGTTACTTATAACTTTCGCTGAGCGTGATTGCCTTCTTGCACGGTACGCTGGCCGAACTGGAACCTACCCACGCGGTGATCGACTGCGGTGGGGTAGGGTATCTGGTCAAAATTTCGCTCAATACTCATCAGCTCATTCAGGGAAAAAAGGAGCTGCGCCTCTACACCCACTTTATGGTGAGAGAAGATGCACAGATCTTATTTGGCTTTGCTGAGCCTGCCGAGCGGACCCTCTTCGAGCATCTGGTGAGCGTCTCTGGGGTAGGAGGCAATACGGCGCTGGCCATTTTGTCGAGCACCACCGCTGCCGATCTGTACCGAGCCATTGCTAATGAAGATGCCGCTACCCTGCGGCGGATCAAAGGCATCGGTACCAAGACGGCGGGCCGCATCATCCTGGAGCTCAAAGATAAGCTCAAAGTGGATGAACTCGCTGGCAGCAGCTCGGGTGGACAGGAAGCCCAAAAGTCGCAGGAAGCGACCCTTGCGCTGATCAGTCTGGGATTTACCAAGCAGGAGGTGAGCAAGCGGCTGGAGCAGATCTTCAAACAGCACGGCACCGAGCTGAGCACCGAAGAGATCATCAAACTGGCGCTGCGCAATTGAGTAAGGGGATAAGGGGGGGATGAGCCCTTCTTTTTTTCGCTTTTCTCTGTACCTTTGTGCAGGCTAAAACGCCCCCCGAGTGGCGGAATTGGTAGACGCGCGGGACTTAAAATCCCGTGGGCCGTAAGGTTCGTGCCGGTTCGATCCCGGCCTCGGGGACTTTTTTGTTCTCACCGAGCAAGGGCCAACCTTTGGTGTCTAGTCTTGGTTGACCTGACTCATCATCCTTTTTCTTCAGGCTCAATCTCGCTGCATGTTGCGCACCTTCATTCTTCCCCTCTCCGCTGTCATCCGCGAAACGCCCGAAGCTGTTACCCTGCGCATGGAGCAGCCGCTGGTGGATCGGATCAACTATTTGCCGGGTCAATATCTGACCCTCAGGGTCGATATCGGTGGCGTACCGTATTATCGCTCCTACTCTCTCAGTAGCACACCTCAGCTAGATCGTTTTCTGGCGGTCACGGTCAAGCGAGTGGCGGGCGGGCTGGTATCCAACTTCATCAATGATCACTTTGAGCCAGGCCGCCTGATCGAGTTTTTGCGGCCTGCGGGGCACTTCACCGTAGAGCCAGCTACGCAGCAGCGGCGACACTTGGTATTGATGGGGGGGGGCAGCGGCATCACCCCCCTGATGAGCATCATGCGGGCCGTGCTGTACGGCGAGCCTCAGAGTCGGGTCTCTCTGCTCTATGCTAATCGGCATCAGTCGACGGTGATTTTTCGGAAGCGTCTTCAGGCTTTGACAGAAAAATTTCCTCAACGGCTGTCTGTGCGGCACGTTTTGTCTCAACCTGAAGCGGATGCCACCCTGCCGCATCACCGGGGGCGCATCACCGAGACCAATCTGCCTGCTTTGCTAGCTGGGTTTCCGGCCACCCCCGAGTTGCCCACGGCTTACTATATCTGCGGTCCGGGGGGATTGCTAGATCTGACTAGTCAGTACCTACTGGAGCAGGGCGTAGCGCCTGATCAGATTCGCGTAGAGCGCTTCGTGGCCGACGAGGCCATCACCACCCCACAGTCGCAGCTCAAGGGGCCCACCCGAGAGGTATCGCTGAAATGGGGCGATGACCTCTACCAAGTCAAAGTACCGCCCGGTACCACGGTGCTACAAGCGGCGCTGGCTCAAGGGGTGCGTTTGCCCTACTCTTGCCGCCGCGGCATCTGCTCTACTTGCATGAGCACCTTGGAGCAAGGGCAGGTCGAAATGGATAATCCTGAGTCTCTACTCGATTTCGAACAGAAAAAAGGCCGGGTGCTCACCTGT
>CAYVAP010000848.1:0-2256 GCA_964449365.1 uncultured Bacteroidia bacterium | reverse complement strand
GGCTTTGCGGTTATAACAAGGTTGGCAGCGGATGCGACAAAATGAGATGCGCCCTACCTTATTCCCTTATACCTTATTCCCCTTGACCGTTCATACAGGTGAGATGCTTGATCCGGAATCGAAAAAACCGCTCCGCTGGCCTAGGCTGACGGTGCGGTCTTGCGATGGATGGTTCATGGCACTTTTCCCTACGAACCTTGGCCAACCACCTACTTACTTACTTCATCTTCATCTTTTCCGGCACAGGCATCACGTGGCCACAGTTGTCGCAGGTGCGGGCCGCCTCAGAGGCGTAAAAGCGCTCGAACACGCCCTGCATCTGGGTCATGATGTTTTCCATGGCAAAATACTCGTCATAGAGCTGGTGATTGCAGTTGGGGCAAAACCACATCAGGCCGTCCTGCATGCCTGGGCTGCGCTTGCGCTCGATCACCAAGCCGATGGAGCCAGCCTCCCGCTGGGGGGAATGGGGCACCTTAGGCGGCAACAGAAAAATCTCGCCTTCATGGATGGGAATGTCCTTGGGCTGGCCCTCTTCCTGCACCTTGAGGGTCATGTTGCCTTCTAGCATGTAAAAGAATTCTTCGGTCTCATTGTAGTGATAATCGCTGCGCTGATTGGGGCCACCCACCACCATGATGATGTAGTCTTGGGTATCGTCATAGACGACCTTGTTGCCCACCGGCGGCTTGAGCAGGTGGCGGTTCTCGTCGATCCATTGCTTGAAGTTGAGGACGGGAAATTTCATGTGTAATTCGGATTTCTAGGTTTGCAATTCGGGATCCGGCGTAAGATCCCATGATCGTTACAACGGTTTAGTCTGGCAGCTCGTTTGAAAACCCTGGGTAAAAACCATCTGCTTCAGAAAGTAGGAAGATTTGCTCCGCATCGCAACCACGTGGCTCGATGTCTGCTCGCGAATTTCGAATGGATCAGGGCACGAGCGTGTAGCACACCTTCACGGGCTTATGATCGGACATATTAGCCGACAGCACCTGATGTTGAGTGGGGATCAGGGCGGGGGTGCAAAACTGATAATCGATCCGCAGCCCTAGCGGGCCGATAATCGGGTAGGTCCATCCTCCCCCATGGCCTACGGCCAGGAAGCTATCGGTGTAGCGATCAAAAAACTGCTGCATGATCCGGCTGTGGGGCACAGCGTTGAAATCCCCGGTGAGCACCAGCGGATACGGATAAGTGGCACTAGTGGCCAGCACCCGATCGACCTTTTCCTGCTGCAAAGGCAAGACATCGAGTGAGTTTCGGAACATTTGGTCAAATTGCTGCCAACGTTCGCGGTCTTTGCGCTGGAGAAATTCATTGATCCGAAAAGAGCTGAGGTGCAAATTACCTACCCCGATGCGGCCTAGGGGCGACTCTAGGGTGGCAATGATCCCGGTGTTGATCTCCTCTTGCGGCATAAACATGGTGTCGATACTCACGATGGAATGCCGGGAAAAAATCACCGTCCCGTGAATGTGCTGAGGAAGGTGCTCGAAGCGATAATGCGGCATGTCGAGCGAGCGAGCCAGATAATCGAGCGCCCGCTGCCCGCTATCCATCTCGTGGTTGCGAAACTCTTGCAAGGCGATCACATCAGCCTCTTGCTGCTGCAGCAGGTCGCTCACCTGCTTGCCCCGATTGGCTTCGAAGGCAAAGCTACCCACGTTGTATGAGACCACCTTGAGATCGCAAGGATTGGTCGTTGATCCTTGGGGGCGCAGGCGCACATCTTTGCTCAGGCCCCAGGCGATCCCCAGCAGGGCGAGCAGGGCGAGACCCACTAATTGGGGACGCTTTTGCCGAATCAGCACCAACAGGAAGCCTACGGCCATTAAGCTCAAGCCTCCCAACAAAGGAGGCAACACCTGCAAGAGAGGCAGCCAGGAGAGAGGAACCAATGGCGCGACCACCGCAGCTACCACTACCACCATGAACATGGCAAAAAGCCAGGCCACAAGTGGGCGGGTCAGTCGCTTAATCCACGTCATCATCTTTTTGAGTAGAAGCCTTGAAGAGCAGCTCTTTCTCTTCTCGGCTCAGACTGTCGTAGCCCTTTTCGGAAATTTTGTCGAGAATGCCATCGATTATCTCTTGAGGGATGCCACTGGGCGTTTTTTCGTCGGAGGAAGATTTTCGCCCCGACTTGCTGCGGGCAGGCGTATTCGTTTTGGATCCATATTTCACCTTCATGCGAGGCTGATGACCATGATCTGAGTAGAAAGACCAGACTACCTCGGTAAGATCGGTGCCATT
>CAYVAP010000847.1:0-2266 GCA_964449365.1 uncultured Bacteroidia bacterium | reverse complement strand
TATAGTCGCTTTGAAAAATCGCTGGCGTCTATCCCCAAAAAAAAGTAGCGATGATGGTTGCTGTCGAAGGTGGAGCTGCCAATTTCGACGAATCGAATCTCGGGCAGCGCCGCGATCAGGGTGTAGCTGCCGCCGTGTTGGTCGAGTTCGACCAGGGATAAGCTACCGCTATGTTCATCTTCGATCAGGCCATAGGTACGATTGCTCTGCAAATCGTGCTGTACCTCCAGAGGGCGCAGGCCGTTTACTGCCGAGTCCTTCCAGAGCGGCGTATCGGTGGCCGCACGATAAAAGCGCTTGCTCCCCTCGTCGTCGGTCCCCCAAAACAGGTAGCTCTGCGTACCATGATCAAAGGTGCTAGAAGCCGACTCGACCGTCTTGGTCTCAGCGATGGTATATAGAGAAGTGGTGCTGGCAGTCAGCGGATCGATTTGTACCAATTCGAAGTCCGTGTTGTTGGGCGTAGTGGGTACCAGGTACTGCAAGCCGTAGATCTGTAGGCTCTGGGCCCAAACTTGTGGCGTGGTCAGCCAGACGCTGATCAGGAGCCCTATGCGCAAAAACTTATGCATGAGAAGTCGTAGGTTAGTGAATCAGACATGTGCCAACGATGAGCGCCGCACGCTTTCATAACGCACAACGCCTGGATATTTCACGCCTGGCGCAAAAAAAACAGGACGAATGCACCCAAAGTAGGGAGGGTTTGTCATTTTTTCAGGGCTTTTGGTATCATCCGCTCCCTCGATGAAAAACCAACCCACCCCCTTGCGGAGCAGGTTGGTCGCTTAGAAATCACAATCTGGGAAAGCGTTATGCTCCTCAGGGGGCCCAGTTGAAGGTAACCACCCGGCGGCTGCGTGGTTCGGTGGTGTCGAATCCGGTGTTACGGAATCGCCCGGAGATTTGCCGGGTATACACCCACAGCTCAAGGGCGTAGGCGCAAGCCACGTGTGTTTCGCCTGGCATAGTGGGAATGGCTGCCAGGTTGAAGCTCAGCATCTCATTGCCTGTGCCAGGATCGCCCCACCAGCGGATCCCATCGGTCTGGATGCCCATCAGCGGCCCACCAAACTGGTAGCTGTCCAGGTAGTGGCTCCGAGCCTGCATATTCTGCGGAGCAGGCAAACCATTGAAACCATACCCTGTCTGAGCGCTCTGGATATTGCCGCCAAATAGCAACATACGCGCATGGCGGTAGTAGGGATGGCGAAAGTTGCCCCATACCTCGATGCCTTCCTCGCCAGCGAAGTCCCCACAGCGCTTGAACGCTCCACCACCCTTGACCGTAACCCCCTCGGCGGGCAGGTTGGAATTGAAGAAATCGCCCCACTCGATGGGGTCATTGTTCACGTAGACAAACACCTCCTCCTGGTAGATAGGGGTGAAGCCATTGTCGGCCAAGATCAAACGGAAGGTATGCAGACCATTGTTCTCCGGTTTGGAGGGGAAATGCAGTAGTGCTCCTTCGTTGAAGGCATCGTTGATTTGTGTGCTCACCCGGAACCAGTTATCAGCGTTGATGGGGTTGCGCTTCAGGCGAGACGGCCCTAGCAGGTAGTAGTAAAAGGGATCGCTCATTTCGGTGAAGCTGCTCTCCCCAGGACGACGCTGCTCAAATTTGTAGTAGGTAGCGCCCTCTATGCTGCCCTGAATCTCCACCAAACCGCTGAAAGGCCGATCGTAAGTGCCGGGCACCTCGGTGCCACTTTGGTTTCGGCGCACCGCCATCCCTCGGGATGCACTGCCTGCCGTCTGATCGGTGTGGTTCAGCACCACCCCACTGATGTAGTCGATCTGGGCCGAAGCGCCTCTCCCCTCAGCCTGCAAGGCCACGCGGCAGTCTAGCACGTTGCCATAAGTCGGCACGAAGTGAGGCCCAAAGGGCTCGGGATTCAGATTCCAGCTCAGGATGCCACGCAGCCACCCCATCTGGTGTTCGCCGCATGCCCGCTCAAACTTACGCATGAGCAGAGTCGGCAGCTCTACCGCGTAGTGCAGGGGATTTTCGCTGTGCGATCGGTCGATATCGTGTACCCGCACCGACTCGGTGCCTAGCAGGTGCCAACTGCCATGGGCATACACGTAGAAGGTCACAAACTCCTGACTACCCAACTGGCAGAGGGAGCCTTGGTAACCCTTCTCACGCTTGACTTCTAGGTTGGCCGATACCCTTCGGCGGCTGGGCTGATAGCCCACGCAGCGCAATTGTTCGTGGGACACGTCGCCCCGCTTGGGAAGCACGGGAACCAGGGTTGGCAAGCCCTTA
>CAYVAP010000846.1:0-2274 GCA_964449365.1 uncultured Bacteroidia bacterium | reverse complement strand
TTTGAGGACTCTTGATAAGTCGTCCTGGGCAAGCCAATCGAGGAGGATTGGTTTTACAGACATCAGGTTAGTAACAGTGAACAATTAACATGGATCAATGAACAGTATAAACCGCTGCTCATCAAGGCATTCGCCTTTTAAAAGGGGGAAGTTATTTTTCTCGCGTTACTTAATCTTGGTCCTTCCTGTTTATTTGCGGTTGATGGTTTTTGAGACGGTACCGAATAGGAGGCTTTGCCTGCTGCGTTCCGCAGGAATGGAGGATGTAAATCTAGTTGAGGAGTTTATCCCGAGAATCGGGAAAGCAGCTTGTGGCGGTAGTCTCTGCTCGATGGCTTTCAAGATTGCAGATGATGGCTTGTCTGCTGGACACGCATACGCTGCTTAGGTACACCCAAAATGCCCCCGCATGGTCTCAAGTGGTTTCTGGTACCATCTCTGAGCCAGAGGCTTACGCCCGGTCTTGCGACCATGTGATCATCAGCGCAGATGAGCAGTTCGATGCTTATGCCGTTCAGCGTATTGGGTAGAAATCGTCCATGAAACGCCCACCTAGTGCCCTCGGAATGAAGTAATTAACCATTCGAAATTCGCATAAAACATTGACCAGAAGCACTTTCAATTACGAATTCCTGATTACGAATTTCGAATGCGAAGCACCAGTTCGTCCTCAAGGTGTGGGGGACGTAACAAAATCTCCGTATCTTACCCCATGGAACGTTACTTCAATACGGCTGGCCCCATTCAGACCGACATCCACTACTACGTGCCGATGGAGGAGCGCTGGAATTTTAAGCAGGTACAGGACCTCATTCAGCAACGCAAGTACTTCATCCTGCACGCCCCCCGGCAGACGGGTAAGACCAGTTCCATCCTGGCGCTGGCCGACTACCTCAATCAGCAGGGCGACTACGAAGCGGTGTATGCGGATATCGAAGCTGCCCAGGCCGCCCGCGAAGACGTGGACGCGGCTATGTTGGCCATTACGGGGAGCATCGCGAGCTCGCACGAAACTTGGCATCGCAGCGGTATGCTGGAAACCGTATGGCGGTCGATCTATGATGCAAATGGTGGTCATGGGGCTGTCAAGGCATTGCTGAAGCACTGGAGCCAACATGCCGAAAAACCCGTAGTCCTCATCCTGGACGAAGTCGATGCTCTGATCGGCGATACCCTCATCTCGCTGCTACGGCAACTGCGCAGTGGGTACAACGACCGTCCCCGCAGCTTTCCCAGCTCGGTGATCCTCTGCGGGGTGCGCGACGTGCGCGATTACCGCATCCATTCTTCCCGCAGCAAGGAGATCATCACCGGCGGCAGCGCCTTCAACGTCAAGGCCGAGTCGCTGCGCATGGAGAATTTTTCGCCCGAACAGTTGGCCTACCTCTACCGACAGCACACCGAGTACACCGGGCAAGCCTGGGAAGACGGCATCTTCGAGCTGGCCTGGCATTACACCGCCGGGCAGCCCTGGCTGGTCAATGCCCTGGCCTACGAGCTGACCTACAACATGTGCGCGTACCGCGACCGCAGCCAGCTCCTCACCGTCGAGGCCTTTCGCGAGGCCAAAGAGCGGCTCATCCTGCGCCGCGATACCCACCTCGATCAACTGGCCGATAAATTGAGAGAGCCGCGGGTGCGCCGCGTGATCGAGCCGATGCTGACAGGCCATACCGAAGCCACCACCCATCGCCCCGACGACGTGATGTACCTGCGCGACCTGGGCCTGATCTCGGTGCAGCCCAATGGCAAGGTGCAGATCGCCAATGCTATCTACCAAGAGGTCATCCCCCGCGAGCTGACCTGGACCATCCAGACCGGCTTGAGCACCGAGCCTGCCTGGTACATCCGCCCCAATGGCCTGCTGGACATGCCCAAGCTGCTGCGCGATTTTCAGGCCTTCTTTCGCCAGCATTCCGAGCATTGGGCGGGAATCGCCGCCTATCAGGAAGCCGCGCCCCAACTGCTGCTGCAAGCCTACCTGCAGCGCATCGTCAACGGCGGGGGCCGCGTCGAGCGGGAATACGGCCTGGGCCGCGGGCGTACCGACCTCTTCATCGAATACTTCGCCCCCGATGGCACCCGACAGGCCATCGTGCTGGAGCTGAAAATCCTCCACCACAGCCTCGAAGCCACCCTGGCCCAGGGGCTCGCGCAGATTCGCGCCTACATGGAACGCTGCGGCACCCAGGAGGGGCACCTGCTCATCTTCGACCGCGACCCCAAGCGTAGCTGGGAAGAGAAGATCTGGGAGAAAGAGGCGGAGGGCGTGAA
>CAYVAP010000845.1:0-2282 GCA_964449365.1 uncultured Bacteroidia bacterium | reverse complement strand
CGTGCCAATCGGCTAAATTTACTCACCTATATGAACGGTCAGGGGTATAAGGGAATAAGGTGTAAGGGTATCAGGCACTTTGGTCAGCCCCCACATATTGGCTCACTCAGTGGCCGCCCAAGCGGCTAAATTGACTTTTAATTACGAATTTCGAATGCGAAGCACTAGGATTCTTCTGCGGCTTGTTCCCCTTGGTGTGCTTCAAAAGAGGGAGACCGTACACCTCCCCTCCGCGTCCTGGCGTTCTCCGCGAGAGACCTTTCTGAGAAGGAATTGAACTCAGCTAGATTTGACCGTCAGAGGCTCTCAGAGAGACTCTGCCTTATCATTTGCTCCTACAACGCCAGCCTTGATGTATCTTCAAAGTCCCTCTTTCCAAGCACTGAGACCCAAATAAGAAATTGCTGCTGATCACGCATTGCGGATGCGAAGCCATAGCCCCTCATATTGGTTCTCCCTTTCCTGCTTTGCCCGGCCTGATATATATATCTTCGCTTATGCGGATTTTCCTGCTCTCTCCCTTTCACACGGGCTCGCACGCCACCTGGGCCGAGGGGTATCGGCAGCATAGTCATCATACCATCGACCTGCTCACCTTGGCAGGGCGTCACTGGAAATGGCGCATGCATGGAGCGGCCATTACCCTCGCTCGTCGCCTCACGAGCTACCCCCGCCCTGATTTGCTCTTGAGCACTGATATGCTCGACCTGACTACCCTGCGGGCCTTGCTTCCGCGCAGTTGGGGCGGCATCCCGATGGTGCTTTATTTTCATGAAAATCAACTGACCTACCCCTGGTCACCCACTGATCCTGATCGAGCCCAGCAGCGCGACCGCCACTATGGCTTCATCAACTACCGTAGCGCGCTGGCCGCCGATGCGATTTGGTTCAATTCCACCTATCACCAGCAGAGCTTCCTGGCTGCGCTGCGCGCCTTTCTGGAAGCCTTACCCGATCATCGAGAGTTGGACCTAATAGCTACTCTGCAGGCCAAGAGCCGGGTGATGCCCTTGGGGCTGGATTTGCCTGATCCACCAGCAGCGCGGCCTGTGTCGTCGCCGCCGCTGCTGCTGTGGAATCACCGCTGGGAGTACGACAAAGCGCCGGAGGCATTTTTCGAGGTCATGTTTGCCCTGCAAGCCGAGGGATATGCCTTCGAGTTGGCGGTGCTAGGCGAATCATTTGGGCGCAAGCCCCCCATCTTTGCTGAGGCCAAGCGCCGCCTGAGCACTCGCTTGCGACATTGGGGCTATGCCAGCCGTCAGTCGGACTATTGGCAGTGGTTGCATCGGGCAGACTTATTGCCCGTCACAGCGGTGCATGATTTTTTCGGCGCTAGCACCGTCGAGGCCATGGCGGCGGGGGTGTTTCCGCTCTTGCCGCAGCGCCTGGCTTATCCTGAGCACCTTCCCTTCAGCCTGCAAAAAGACCATCTGTATCACGATGAGGCAGAGCTGCTGGCTCGGATGCGGGCCTGGCTAGCTGAGCCTACTGGCCCCAGCGTCGCAGTGCGCAAACACGTGCAACGCTACGCTTGGCCTCGCCTGTCCCCACGCTATGATGAGGAATTGTCAGAATTGGCAGCTGTGAAGTGAAGTCAGAACTTGTCCAGACCCGACCAGCCATCGGGTGCCTCGTCGTCGCGATGAGGGGAGATCTCGGCATGCAGGGTCATGGCCCTGCGGGCCAGCCACAGCCCCACCAGTAAGGCCACAAAGGCAAACATGGCCAGATAGCCTTCCCACAAAAATAAGAAGTAGTCGTACCAGCCGTGGAAAAAGATAGCGGTAAAAAGGCCCTTCATGCGCTCCAGATAGGGATAGCCACGGCCGTAGAGAAATTTTGCCTTGCCGACAAAATACCCCATCATCACCCCGAAGGTCGCATGGGCTGGCACTGCGGTAAACATTCGCATCAACCCTACCTCGATGGCACCGTCGCCTGCGTTGAGCACATAAAAGGCATTCTCGATGGCCGCAAAGCCCAGCGAAACCGCCACTCCGTACATGATGCCATCGTAGGGTTCATCGAACTCCTGATGGGGATAATTGTACCAGCGTAGCACCAGATACTTCATGCCTTCTTCCAGAAACGCTACCACCACAAAGGCATACACGATCAGATCCATTACCCCCGTAGCACCGGTGTGTACGCCGGTGAGGTCTTGCAGGTAGGGGCTCAGCCATATCACGGGAAAGGCCGTGGCGATACCCAAAAAAAAGGTGATCAGCAGGTACTTGAGCGGCTGGCGCTCGTACTCATCCCGCAGGTAGACGTAGGTC
>CAYVAP010000844.1:0-2289 GCA_964449365.1 uncultured Bacteroidia bacterium | reverse complement strand
GACCACCCCGATCACCCCGACCACCCCGACCACCCAGATCACCCCGACCACCCCGATCACCCCGATCACCCCGATCACCCCGATCACCCAGACCACCCCGACCACCCCGATTGCCCCTCGGATGCTTGCTTCTCTGCGAGATTTCTTCGAACTTATGTTTCGTTCGATAAAGGAATCACTAGCTACTACGTTTTCATGAAGCAATCAATCAACCCGGCGCGCATTTTAGTGGTCGACGACGAGCCCAATATCGTCGTGGCCATCGAGTTTTTGATGCAGCAGCAGGGCTTTGAGACCGACACTGCCTATGATGGGCAGGAGGCGCTGGCCAAGGCCAAGCAGTTTCGCCCCGATCTGATCATCCTGGATGTGATGATGCCCAAAGCCGATGGGTTTGAGGTGGCGCATGCCGTTCGCCGCGAATCAGACCTGGAGGGGGTAAAAATTGTTTTTCTCACTGCCAAAGGCACCTCACGCGACAAGGTTAATGGCTACGACGCCGGAGGAGATGTATACCTGACCAAACCCTTTGATAATGACGAGCTACTCGAAATGATCAGTGAAATGCTCGAGTTCGAGCGCAAGTGAAGATGAAATTTTTTGTACATTGAAGAAGGACCTCACTCGCCTCCATCCCAAGCGATTAGAAGTAACCTGAGGTATCTATGCAAAAACTGAGCAACGACTGGTTTCTGGAAGGAACCCTAGACTTTGAGTACAAAAAGTATCTATTATTGGCATATCTGCAGCACGTGAGCCACGAGTTTGCTGAGGTACGGCTGTATCCCTCTTTTGCGGAATTGATTTTTCATTACAACAACCTCACCAAATTTCGCAGCCAGAAGCAGGAGCTTTATGAGCGTTTTCCCAAGCGCATCAGCGAAGAAGAGTTTCGGAAGTTGCGCTTGGTACAAAAGACCCAGGTCGAGGAAGAAGAAGAGATCGTCGAAATTGACTCAATCATCGATTATGCCATGCCTACCATCGAGTCGCACTTGAGGGAAGGCAAGGATATCTACGACTACATCGATGAGCAGATCAGCATCGAACCGGTCGGAATCACGCCGCTCTATCGCAAGGAGGGCTATGTATTTCTGCATACCAATCCTCGTCGGCAGGTGCGCATCTTTCAGTATCGGGTGATTTTGCTGGAAAATGCCGACGCCAACTATCACGGTATCGCCCTGGAGCCGCTCGATACCTTCGAGCGCAGCATCGCGCATACCTACGAGGCCAAAAAGCAGGAACTGATCCGCACTTATGGCGAGTTGCCCAATCCGGCCACCTGGCTGATCTATGCCGTACAACCATTCCCCGAAGAGTCGGCGCTGCTGCCTGTGGCCAAGCGAAAGATGCTGTCCTTTCTTAAAGCGCGGGGGCTGGGCATATCGGAGTAGGCACGATCCGTAGTATTGTCAGCAAAAATGGTAGTTTGCTGCACACAAGCCTCCGATGCTTGTGCTAGGTCAAACAATACCCCCTGTTTGTGGGGTTTTCCTATCATGCAAGCCATCACTCCTATTTATGCCATCCCTGGCTTGGGCATGACGCCTGCCATCTTTGATCGTCTCTCGCTGGCGCAAGGGCCCATTTTGCCTGTTTCCTGGATCGAGCCCATTGATGCAGAAGAAACCTTCGATCACTACTGCCTAAGGCTCAGCGCCCAGATCGATCACCACGATCGCCCCGTGGTGCTGATCGGCATGTCTTTCGGTGGCATGGTCGCTCAGCGATTGGCCCGAATGTTGCCCGTAGCATCGCTGGTGCTGATTTCTACCCTAGAGACTGCGGATGAGCTACCGCCTTGGCTACGCCTCATGCGGCAGGTGCCGCTCTATCGCTTTCAATACCGCTGGGGCCGCAATCGCACCAAAAGCTTTTGGGCGCCTCGCTTTGGCATCGACACCTCGGCCTTTATCGACTTTTGCAGCCCTATGTTCGATGCGCACAGCGATGAGTACTTCCGCTGGGCGGTCAAGCAAATTGTCTATTGGGAAAATGCCACTCACCCGGCAAACACCCTGCACTTGCACGGCGATGCCGACGAGATCTTTCCTCCGCAGTATCTCGGTCCCCGGCAAATGATCGCAGAGGCCGATCATTTCATGGTCTACAAGCGAGCTGAGGAACTGAGCCCTATGATCGATGCGTATCTGGACGCCCCAAGATTGAGTAAGCAGATAGCGAGCTAGTGCTTCGCATTCGAAATTCGTAATCAGAAATTCGCAATTGAAAGTACTGATGATCAATGTTTTATGCCAATTTCGAATTTCGAATGGTTAATTACTT
>CAYVAP010000843.1:0-2294 GCA_964449365.1 uncultured Bacteroidia bacterium | reverse complement strand
GTGACGGCCATGCGCCGCAGTGCCACCGGGACCGAGTTCCGCAGCAATGTCCACCGGGGCGGCACCACCGAGGTGGTGGAACTGAGCGAAGAGTATCCCCAATGCAATCAAACAATCCGTTTGCTTCGCTTTCTTCGCTACTCTTCTTTGGTCTGTACTTCTCCCTTGAGGCGCAGCATAAGGCGAGGGTTCTCGTCATCGTTGGTCGTTACGACTACCGTTTTGGAGAAATAGCCCGGATTGTGGGCATTGTAGCTGGCTTTGACGTAGCCGCTCTCGCCTGGAGCGATGGGCTCTTTGGTGTAGTCGGTCGCGGTGCAGCCACAAGAGGGCTTTACGTTCTTGATCAACAGGGGCTTGTTGCCCTCATTGACCACGGTGAAGGTGTAGGTAGCAGGCACATCTTGGGGGATGGTGCCAAAGTCGTGCTCGTCGGTCTCCCAAGCGGCGCTGACTACTGCTCCCTCTGACTCGAGGTTGAGGGCATTGCTCATGCCAAAAGCAGATTGGGCCAAGGCGGCCACACTGAACAGAGCAAACAGCAGAGTGAGAAAGAATGACTTGATCATGATGATGATGTTGTTGATGGTGGATAATTTCAGATCAATGAAAAGATTAGTTCAAAAGCAACTAGTGCTTCGCATTCGAAATTCGTAATTAGGAATTCGCAATTGAAAGTGCTAATGGTCAGCGTTTTATGCGAATTTTAAATGGTCAATTCAGACTACTGGACATCACTGATCAATTTAAACAGGATTCACAGCATTCGCAGGATCATAAGCACTTGAAAGCCATCTTGTTATACTACGTGGCGTAAGGATTGTAGAGTTGCAAGACACTATAACTTATTGATAACAAGGCCATTCAATAAATCAACAACTCTACCATTCAACCAATTTGAAGTATAATCTTGTCAATCTTGTCCAAAAACAAGCGCACCAAAGGCTCATGTCCAGTAGAATGTGGTCAATTTGGGCGGCCACTGAGTGAGCCAATATGAACAGGGGCTGACCAAAGTGCCTGATACCCTTATGCCCCTAGCCGTTCATATGGGTGAGTTTTTTAGTCCAAGGGGGGAGGATGGGCGCGATTTTGCTCAAAAGTAGGGGGCATTCCTTTTTTCTTACGCCATACTCTATACGGATATTCTGGATCAACGTGATAATCGGGGGCAGGTTCGTAGTATTGCTCGATCCAGCGCCCTAAGGGATATCGCTCGGGAGGATAGGCTTCGAAGTAGGGCCGAAAGCGGGTTGCATCTACGATGTAGGCTGGCGGATGGGCTTGAAAATCGCGTGCAAGCGCCTCCCAGGCACCGGGCACCTCGTAGCTCTTGGCCGTCTCTACCTCTACCTTTATCCCCGGTATCAACCCTACTAGAAAGGTGTAAAAATTGAAGCGGCTGGCAGGTTGCCGCTCCGTCAAAGCGAAAATCTGCGGTGCAAATCCCCATACGAAGAGGCGATCTTCAGGCTCCGTGCGGGCGCGGAGGTAGGCCGCCACGTCGCGAAACTCGACCATCGAGGTATCGGCTTGCCGCATGAACTTGTACTGCTGCCACTGCTGCAAAATGGGTAGGAGCAAAGCCAACCCCACCGCCAACAAGCCTGAACGCCAAAGCTGGGGCATGGATCGCAGCCGATGGTGCCAGCGCATAAGCACCCACGCTGCTAGCAGACTCATGGGAGCCAGGCAGGGAATGAGGTAGTGCTCGAAGGCCCGCCCGCCGATCAGCCCTTGCAGACAGGTAGCCATGACCCACCCCGGCAAAAGCCAATGCCGTGGCAATGGCTGAGGGCCATTTTTTTGGCTGCGAATTTCTCGCCAAGGGAAAAGCCACAGGCTGGCCCCGAGCAGCCCTGCCAGCAGCACTTTGTTCATGAAAAAAGCAGGGAAGAGCTTGATGGAATAGTCTAGCCGGGTGAGCCAGTCTTGAGGACCGATGTAGTAGGTAGTGTTGTATTTCCAGGCATAAAACCACAGGTCGGCCAGGGCGTCGCTTCGGGCATAGATCCATATCAACCCGGCCAGAGGCAGCAGCCAGCCTAGCCGGAGCCAGGCTACCTCGGCTAGCAAAGCCCGCCCACGCTGCTGCCGCCAACCGAGTTCTAGCAGCAGATACAGGCCGATACCCCCCGCTTCTAATGCCCCCAATTGCTTGGACAAAAAGCCTAAGCCAAATAAAAAACCAGCGCCGAGCAAGGCTACGCTTCGCCGAGACGTAAGCTCGCCCATTCGACCCGGACTGAGGAGGTAGAGACCATAGCCCAAGGTCGAGCAAAGGGTCAGCAGCC
>CAYVAP010000842.1:0-2295 GCA_964449365.1 uncultured Bacteroidia bacterium | reverse complement strand
ATCAAGGCATTCGCCTTTCAAAAGGGGGAAGTTACTTTTCTCGCGTTACTAAGTAATTAACCATTCGAAATTCGCATAAAACATTGACCAGCCGCATTTTCAATTACTGATTACGAATTTCGAATGCAAAGCACTAGACATGAGCTTTTGGCGCGCTCATTTTTGGACAAGATGGGACAAGATTAACCAGATAGCTTTCAGATGCTTATGATCCTGTGAAGCTTGCAATTCTGTCTGAATGGATGATGTCCAGTAGGCTGATTGTAGAATTGTAAGATACGATCACTTATTGATAACAAGGCCATTCAATCAATCAACCACTCTCCCATTCAACCAATTTGAAGTATAGCTATGTCCGACCAACGATCCATTCAACTCGCTCGTCGTCTGGGGATTCGCTTCGGGGCGATTTTGGGCGGCGTTTTGGCCGTCCTGGAGGTAGGTTTTTACTGGAGCGATCTCTATGGAGAGTCCTTTACTTCAGTGCTCAACTGGAGCCTGATCCTCGGGGCGATGATCGGGGCCAATTGGATCTTTCGCGATCAGAATCAGGGCCTCATGACCCTGGGTCAGGGCTTCCGGGTGGGCCTCACCACGGCGGTGATCGGGGCGACCCTGCAAGCCGTGGTGGGGGCCATCTATACCACTTTGATCGATCCGGATGCCATCGATCGCTACCTCAATCGTATGCGCATCGACCTGCTCAGCGAGCCGGGGTTTGCGGAGGAGGCCGTAGACCTGGCCATCAATTACACCGAGAAAATGAGCCAGCCTTTCTTTGCGATCCCTATGACCATCATCGCTACGGCTTTCTTTGGCGCGTTGGGGGCCTTGATCATTGCTCTGATCTTACAAAAACGCCCCGGCTGAGACAGCCGAGGCGTTGTTGGGGGAGAAAATCCGTGGGCTAGCAACACCCGGCATCATCAATTGAGAATGATCTGCTGCAATCCCAAATCACCCAGGTACCGGGTGCGGCCCAGAATGATGACTTTGCCGCTTTCCTGTGGAGCTAGAGGAAACTTGACCAGACCGGTACGATCGGTAAGGCCGTACTCAAAGCGACCGCAGGCACGCACGATGACTTGTAGACCAGAAACGGGCTTACCACTACCAGTAAATACCCGAAAACTCACCTTTGTTGGCATAATTAGAAAGTGGTTGGGTTGGAAAATGGGGGAAAGCGTCCAACTTGGTGATCTTTCTATCACTTACCCATAAGATTAAAAATTTTTTCGGATAAGTAATTTCGCGCATGGCCAACTGTGCGTATTGGGGTTCATATTGTGCATTCTGCTGAGTAGATGGTCACCTTTGGTCTGTTCATGGGCCCAAAAAAATCAGGTACCTGATAGGTGCCTGATTGATATACTACGTGGCGTAAGGATTGTAGAGTGGTAAGACACTATCACTTATTGATAACAAGCCCATTCAATAAATCAACCACTCTACCACTCTACCATTCAACCACTTTGAAGTATAATATGAGCTGACTTGTGGTGAGAAGGTCGATTCAAGTCCCTTTGGCCTTGGCCTGGGTAGGCTTTCTCTCGTTCTCCTTTTTCTCTTTCTTTTTCCCCTTTTCGTCTTCATCCTCATCCTCCTTGTTCGGATCTGGCTGCAAAGGCGGATCGTTTTCGGGGGGCTCGTTGAGCTGAATGTCGGTAGAGAAGGAGGACTGGGATGTAGAAGGATGGGCAAAACCCGCCGCTGATCCAAGCATCAAGCAGGTAACCAACATCCATTTAATGACAATGGCATTCATAAGACAAGAATTACAAGGAATCACGAATGTACGACTTTATCTCGTTCGGGTTAACTTTGCTATCAAAAATGCAGCTTAACGCCACCTCTTTTCTTGCAAAGGCTTGATAGCTAGGTGGGTATATTTTGAACGTAGCATCAGCTTTTTTTGTGTGGCTGATGTCATAAACTTTGGCAAAGAGAGTGCCATGTCTCTGGTCCTCTGACGGGTTGCGTAGGCATCTTACTACCTATTCGCAAAATACTATAAAAAAAGACCATACGATAGTTCGTATGGCCGATGGGCAGTCAGTCGAGGGGTGAGCCATCGCTACTGCCTGCTGCGGTGAGGGGGTTTTGCCGCCTATTCCAGCACGGCGATTATCTCGCCCTGATAGCCTTCGTTGATACCTTGGAGGTAGGTTTCGCCCGCTTGGTTGGCTATCCGCATGTCTGCTCGATTATTGATAAGAACCTTGATGAGTTTGACCTGACCATTGAAGGCTGCGAAGTGCAGCGGCGTGTAGCCATCGGTGTTGGTGGCGTCAATAT
>CAYVAP010000841.1:0-2296 GCA_964449365.1 uncultured Bacteroidia bacterium | reverse complement strand
TGTTTCGCGCCCGGGCGACCGCCGTCGACGTGTTGCAGCTCTACGTCGTCGAGATGCAGCGCGATCCCGAGCTTGACCCGATCTTTTTCACCTGATCGGTACTGGATGCCCGCATCGAAGCCCACCCCCGTAGCGCTGATCTCCGGCGTCGTCTGGTTGATCAGACGAGCGGTAAAGCCCACGTGAATGCGATCGGTGAACTTGCGGGCGTAGGTTAGCCCTACGTTGAGCAGCGTCGGGCTGAAAGGCCCCAGCTCGCCATTGGGTTGGTTGGGAGTGGTGCGGATAAACTCACCCAGGTCAAGCGCATTCACCGAAATGCCGAGAGAGCCATTGCTGCCCAAGCCCTGGCTGAAGCCAAAAGAGTTGATGCGCAGATCGGTGCCCATGCCCAGCAGGGTGTGGCTAAAGAGCAACTCGGTACCAGTGGTGCGAGCGACCCCGGCAGGGTTGACCTGCGAAGCCTCGATCCCGTTGACCGAGCCGACATCTAGGCCGTTGACGCCCGAGCTTTTGGGCATGGAGTTGATCAGCAGCTCTAGGGCGCCGACCTGCCCGACCCGCTCAGGTTGAGCTTGCATGCCCCAGGTAGCCCCCAGAGCCAAGCACAGCAGAAGGATATGTTTTCTCATAGCAAGCAGATTCAAGATGAAGGGGAAGCAGCGTGGGAGCCTCCACGCTGCTTCTCTGAAATATGTTAGAAATTGTCGAGGTCCAGGGCGCGTTGTACCACAAACAGCTTGACCACTTTCTCCCCTAGGTTTTGGTCCCCGATGTCGGCGTTGATGTGGATGATATACACCCCACTACCGACCAGTACCCCAGCCTCATTTTTGATGTCCCAATCCTGGAACGTATTGGGCGAGTCTTTGAAATACTGGCGCACCAGGTTCCCATTGAGGGTGAAGATGTTGATGCGGCAGAGCTGTGGTAGGTTGGTGATGCGCACCCGGTTGTCGAGCTGCCCATTTTCATAAGCAGAGTAGGCATAATATGGATTGGGCACGACCAGGATGTCATCCAGCGCAGCCCGAGCCGTATCAGTAACCCGGGTCATGATGGCCCGGCCTTCAGTGTTGAAGGTAAATTCGGGCACGTCGCCTACTGCGGCATCGCGGGAGCGGAATGGCTGCCGCATGCGCAGCGATATCCGCGCATCGGTCGGGATCTCATTGGGTAAATCGATAGAATCATAGCCAAAGCTACGCAGCGGCACCGCCGTCCAGGCCACATGGCGATAAGCATCGACCATGTAGTGATTGAAGAGGGTATCGCCCCCGTCAGTGCGCCCCAATATCCGCAGCGCCGTAGGGAAGCCATTGATCCCAGCGTAATTCTCGTTTTGCAACACATCTTTGATCGACTCGCACTCGTCATAGGGCAGGCGGGTCACATAGATGTAGTGGCGACCTCCTACCTTATCGAGGTTGGATCCAAAATTCGCGGTCGGATTCCAGAGCATGTCGTCGCCGTCGTTATCGGCGTCCCACTCCGATTCACCAAAGAAGACGTTGAGGCGCTGGCCCGTGTTGACGTTGATGGCATAGCCAGGGAACCAGCCCATGCCGTGCTCGGGATCAGCAGTACCAGAATTAGCTTCTTTGTCCAGCTCAGAGGCCCCATTTTGGTCGACGTTGTCGCGCCACTTAGCCGAGAGCGGCCAGGCCCCAGAGCCCAGCCCTTGGTTGGGGCTGGTATCGACTACCACACAGCGCGACCACTTACTGCGGTCGCTAGTGAGCACCAGGTCGACGTCGGGCAGATCTTCGAAGCCAACCAAGGTATCGGGCGAAGCCACCCGGTTGGTAGAAGTAGGCCCCGCCGCAAGGCCGGGGGCAATATTGTTGAGGCTATTGTCAAAGCCTCGCGCCATGGTGAAAGGCCCAACCCGACCGTTGAGGATATTCTGATAGTATCCGTACTTGTCGTGCAGCCCAAATTGCTTGTAAGTACGGTCAGGTGCACCGTCTTCACCCACGCCCACGATCCAGTTCCAGATGCCTCCCAGCCCCTCATTGAGGTCTTCCAGGCCATCCAGCCAGGCGCTTGAGGGATCATCGAAGCTCAGCTCACCACCGATGATTCCCATTTCACCATCCACGTCCAGGGTGTCGCCTGCCGGAGATACGTTGCGCACCAGCACCGAAATCCCGCGATTGGGAATCAACACCTCATTGTTGACCAAGGGCTCAGGCCGCGGGCTCGATCCATCATTGCGCTTCAGGTAGGTCGAAACGAACACCGGATTGGTCAGAGGCACATTGGGGGAGTTGCTTTCGTAGAGGACCCACTCGAC
>CAYVAP010000840.1:0-2299 GCA_964449365.1 uncultured Bacteroidia bacterium | reverse complement strand
GCACTTCGGTCAGCCCCCCACATATTGGCTCACTCAGTGGCCGCCCGAGCGGCTATCTTTGCTTTCAATTACGAATTACGAATTACGAATGCGAAGCACTAGGCCAGCGACGGACGCCGCCGATATTCCACGAATTCATAATCAAACGGATTGGCGGCGTCAGCAGGATGAGATGCTCGGCTGGCTTCGTGCCACTGAGTAGGGTCGATCTCCGGGAAAAAGGCATCGCCGTCGATCTGGGTATGGATCTCAGTGATGAGTAGCCGATCAGCGTCGGCCATCGCCTGAGTGTAAATGCGGCCGCCGCCGAGGATGAACAGGTCTTCCTCGCCCTGCTTCCGTGCCAGTTGATAGGCTTCTTCCAGGCTGTGAGCCACCTGCGCGCGCTCGCCCTGGTATCCTTTGCGGCGGGTGATGACGATGGCGCCCCGGTACGGCAGGGGCTCTTCGCCCTGATGCGACTCAAAGGTCAGGCGACCCATGGCCACGAGGTGCCCTCGGATCTGCTCGCGAAAAAACGCCCGGTCGGCAGGCATATCCCAGACAAGGGCATTGTCTTTGCCCAAAGCGAGGTTGTCGGAGACAGCAGCGATGAGGGTGAGGTGCATGGCGAGGGTGGTAGGCAGGGAAAGTTCGCAGTTTGCAGGTTGAAGTTCGCAGTTGAGGGCGTTGGTAATTAGTGCTTCCGGCGTGAAGTAATTGATCATACTGAAGCGGCGCAATATCCTGATCAGTGGCCTTCACTTATATCAAAGGAGCATATGGGGTGAGGACTTCGGCACAGGCCAGCCCCTCATATTGGCTCGTTCAGTGGCCGCGTCAAGCCGCTAGGTTGCCTTTTAATGACGAATTACCAATTACCAATTCCGAATTCCGAATTAAACCAGGTGGCGTCCAGCAAGCTGTTCCGCAGGACATTTCTACTTGGCTCAGAATACCCACTTGTCGTAGTTTTCGGTCATGCCTTTGTCAAAGCGGATGATCAAAAAGGTGATCAGCAGCATCATCAGCATCCCAGAGAGCCCCTGCGGACTGGCGATAAGGGGATTGCCATCATAGGTGAAAAAGAGGGCGATAGGCGCAAGGTTGTTGAAGACGCCGAGGAAGGTAGCAGAAGCATAGATACTGCGGCTGCGAATGGTGAGCCAGGCGGCGGGAAAAGCCGCCGCAATGCCAAAACCGATGGTGGCCAGGCAGTGCCAGGCGAGTTCGTCGAGGCTGAAGAGGTCGGACCGCTGGAATAAAAAGAGCGGAAAAAGCCACAGGCCCCATATTCCGCCGATGACTAGGTTGCTGCCCAGAAAGCCGAGAGAGCGGGTCTCGACCAGCATGAAGCCGCGCCACCCTAGCTCCTGACCGCTGAGCCAAATCAAGCTGACGGTGGCCCCGCCCACGATGCTGACCACGGTGAGGATGAGCAAAATGCTACCGATTTCGGGAGGAAGGCCCAGAGCCAACAGGTCAGGGATGAGGGGAAGATAGGGGCTATCGAGGCTGCCATTGCCTGGCCCCCCCGCGCCGAGCACGATCTCGCCAAAGCCAGGCAGGTGCAGCCATTCGCCCAGCAAATAAATCACGCCCAGGCTCCCTAGGATCACCAATATGGGCATGGCAATAGCCAATGCGATCCACCTCAGGCTGAAGTGCTTGCGGTTCCAGCCGTAGCGGCGCATGCTACCCTGGTACATTTGTCGATGTACGATGAGGGCCGCCAAAGCAGGGCCCCAACTGTATAAAGCGATGCGCAGGGTAGGTAGAAAAAGGCTGTCTGCATTGAGCAGCCAGCCGGGTACGTACCACCCCAGGATGCTCAAGCTGAAAGCAAAGAGCAGGAAGAGCGTGATTTTTCGATAGTCCATGCTTGAATATAACGGTTTTCGGTGGGACGGGATGCGATTTTCAAAAAAAAACGCTGCTTTTGGAGGCGCGGCCCCACTTTCAGACTCGGGAGGGGCTCTTTTTTCTTAGCCTCCCATGGCTTCCTGCTCTTGCTGGCGAAAGGGCAGGGTGATGGTGAAGGTAGCGCCTTGGCCGGGTTGCGAGGCTACCTCGATACGTCCCTGATGCTGCTCCACGATACCAAAACTGATGGCCAGCCCCAGGCCGGTGCCTTCGCCCACGTCTTTGGTGGTGAAAAATGGCTCGAAGATGTGAGGCTTGACCCCCGGCTCTATGCCGCAGCCATTGTCCTGCACGATGATCTGTATGCAGTCGCGGTGGCCCGGCAGGCAGCCTTGGCGCATTTGTGTCTGCAAGGCGATACGCCCCTGCCAACCGTCGGCATGGGTGTGATGACGGG
>CAYVAP010000839.1:0-2299 GCA_964449365.1 uncultured Bacteroidia bacterium | reverse complement strand
CCCCGACCACCCCGATCACTGATCATTGACCACTGTTCATTGTTCCCTGTCCCCCAATCACCCCGATCACCCCACGAAGTGTACTGATCATTGACCATTGTTCACTGATCACTGCCTCACCCAATCCCCCATTTCTATGCAGACGATTCAAGGACCTGCGATTTTTCTCGCGCAATTTGCCCAAGACGAGGCTCCATTCCATCATTTCAAGGAAATCTGCCATTGGGCCGCCCAGCTCGGCTATTTTGGTGTACAAATTCCCACCTGGGATAGGCGTCTTTTCGATCTCGAGCGCGCCGCTCAGAGCCAAGACTACTGCGACGAATTGAAGGGCATCGCCGCTGAGGCTGGCGTACAGATCACCGAGCTATCCACCCACTTACAAGGGCAGTTGGTGGCGGTGCATCCTGCCTACGACCAGTTGTTCGATGGCTTTGCTCCCCCGGCCGTACAAGGCAACCCCCAGGCCCGCACGGCCTGGGCCGTCGATCAGGTCAAAAAAGCGGCTCAGGCTAGCCATTACCTGGGCATCGGTGTACATGCGACCTTCTCAGGGGCCTTGGCTTGGCCCTACCTGTATCCATGGCCACAGCGCTCGGCGGGCTTGATCGAGACGGCTTTCGATGAATTGGCGCGGCGCTGGCTGCCGATTCTCAACCATTTCGACGAGCTGGGGGTCGACCTCTGCTACGAAATTCATCCCGGCGAAGACCTGCACGATGGGGTCACCTGGGAGCGCTTCCGGCAAGCCACGGGCAATCACCGTCGGGTGCAAATCCTCTACGATCCCAGCCACTTGGTGCTGCAACAGCTCGATTATTTGTCGTTCATCGACTGCTACCACGAGCACATCCGTATGTTTCACGTCAAAGACGCCGAGTTCAATCCCACGGGGAAGAGCGGGGTGTACGGCGGCTACCAAGGCTGGGCTGATCGTCCGGGGCGCATTCGCTCACTGGGCGATGGGCAGGTAGATTTTGTCGGCATTTTCAGCAAGCTGACCCAGTACGGCTACGGTGGCTGGGCCGTGATGGAGTGGGAGTGCTGCCTCAAAAGCGCCGAGCAGGGAGCCAAAGAAGGGGCGCCTTTTATCGCGGCGCACGTCATCCATGCGGCCGAGCGAGCCTTTGACGACTTTGCTGATAGTGGGGTCGATGAGACGGCCAATCGGCAGATCCTGGGGCTGGAGCCGTGAGGGGATCGAGGGCGATAGGGGAAAATCGAGGAACGGATCGGCTTTCAAGCGTAGCTGGTCTCCTGCGCCCCATGCAACGCTTTTGCCCTTCTGCCAGTCTATGAAAGAGGACATAGCTATGCCAAGATCAACCTACACCCGGGCTTGGGCCTCCTGGCGCTTCCCACTCAGCCGCTGGCTGCTGTTGGGCTGCTTGCTTTGGGCGGTGCCACTGGCTGCTCAGGAAAACCTGGCGGTGCTCAAGCGCGCCGCAGAGAAGGCCGATGGGACCACCAAACTGGCCCTTCTCAACCGGATTGCGGCTTTTTTTCTGCCCAGTGAAAATGACAAAGCGCTGGCCTTCGGCGCGGAGGCCCTGGCCTTGGCGCAGGAGTTGAAGGCCCAGACCCAGGCCGGTACGCCTGAGGGCAATCGCCGCTTGCAGCAAATTTTGCAGCAGGAGGTACAGACCAACTTGATCATCGGGCGGGCTTACGCCAACGTGGACAAACGGCAGAAGGCCATTCGACGCTTCCGCGCCGCTGCCAATACCGCAGAAAACATCGGCGATCAGGCAGGGTTGGCTGAAGCCAAGGCGGAGCTCAACCGACTCGACAGTGGGCGTGGCGTCCAGATCAATCCTGGTAAAGTGCTGCAATCGGTGGTAGAAGCCGTGGAGGAGGCCGTGCCTGAGGAGGAGCGTGAAGGGCAAGTCGCCTCCGTCACCCTGGCGGAAGAACTTGGCGCCAATGCCGAGAGCAATGGGAACTACCGCGCGGCGGTGGATTACTACGAAGGTACCATTCCCTTTTATCGGAGAGTGGCGAGTCTCTATCGCCTGCTGGGCGAGCCGCGCAAGGCCAGCGCGTATGAAAAACGCCTGCGGGGGGAGGCCTCGACGCCTGAAGCGCTCAGTGCCTCGGGTACCCGCGACAGCACCAACCCACGGGGGTTGGGCGACCTGATCGAATCCAACTCCGGGGCGCGGCCCATTACGCCAGCAGAAAAGCGGACCCTGCGCCAGCGCGACGCAGCCCTAGAAGATGCGCAGCGCCTCGCCGAAGCGGGCGATTACGAAGGCTCTTATGAAAGCCTCCGCCGAGCCCAGGAGCTACAGCAGCGCAT
>CAYVAP010000838.1:0-2304 GCA_964449365.1 uncultured Bacteroidia bacterium | reverse complement strand
GTCAGGATGAAGGGGACTGGTGCCAATGCCAACCCCAATAGTTCCAGCAATTCCAAATCCATGTCTGAAGGTATAAAATTGTCTGAGGGAGGCGAAGCAAGTGACTCACATTGGTAGGCTTGATCGATCAATCGCCGGGAGGGAAGACCCACAGCTCGGGGCGGCCAAGTTGCTCGGGCAACGCTCGGCTCATCAGGTTGCCGCCTGCCCAGGAGGTAAAAATGGCCTGCCCGTAAGCTTGCCAGGCCCCACGCACGGGGCGTTGGCTGGCAAAGTGCCGCTCGCGTTGGGCTTGGGTGGGCGCCTACGGCCCCCCCCACCCGCGGATCAATCCCCTGCGGGGCGCTTCTCGCAGGCGCTCGGTCTGGGCCATACCCTCGCGGAGCAAGTCTGGGTCCAAGCCCTGCTGATAGGTCCAGCGGTCGATTTCGTAGCTACCCCGGCGGCTCAACCAAGGCAACAATCCCACGCTACTGAGCAGAGACAGCAGGGAGTACCAGCCCACCGTTTGTACCAGCCCCGTGGAGGTGTCGGGCCCTTCGGTACTCAAAAATAGCGCAGCGGCAAAGAGCAAGAGGTTCCAGCCAAAGGCTAGCAGCACTCCCCGCCCATGTGCGCCGGTGTTGATGGCCCCGTGGCGGCGATTGATCAAAAATTGATTGACGGGATCGCGCAGGCGCTCGCGCCAGTACTGCGGATATACGATGCTTTCTTTGCCGGGGAGGCCAAAGATCCCCCCGGTAAAGCCTCGGTCCTGATGTTGCATCACAAAAAGCAGGCGCCCTCGATGGTTTTCGTAGCGATGGCTAGCCCAGGTCAACCCCACATGTAGGTAAACCTGAAAGCCCAGCAGCAGCACCATACTCACGAACAACCACCCCAGGGCTCCGGGCCAGCCTAGCCAGCCGGTCATCACACTGAGCAGGTAGAGATTGAGTAGATAAAACAGCCCTTGGGCCACTACTGCGCGGCCCCAGCGGCTCAGCCAGGCGGCTAGAGATTCGTGGCTGCGGGCATGCTGCCGCGGTAGCCAATGGCCGCCCAGCCAATCGAGCGGAAAACTCCACAGCCACCAGGCTCCGACTAGCAGGGCTGCGGCAGTGATGGGCTGAGGCGCAAGAGTGGCTAGGGACCGACTGACCCCTGGCAAGACCAAGGCGACGCTCACGGCACCTCCCAGCAGGCGGGCCAGCCACCCCAGCATGAAGCGAGCACGGGCATAAGACATGCCATGAAGCTACGGATAACCCGGAGGATGCGCAAACTAAACCACTCACTAAGCGGGAGGTGCTTGCTTTATCGTCGTGGGGCAGGCGCAAGGTGCTGCACCTTGACCACGATGGCCATGGCCAGGAAAAACATGAAGTTGGTCGGCGGCTGGAAGAGGGCCTTCTGAGGATAATTGGCCACCACTAGGGCCAGCATCACCCCAGTAAAGATGGCTACGTATAGGCGGCGATCTTTCCCCTGGGTGCGGAAGTAGTTGCGTACGCCGGTGCCCAGGGCCAGGGCCAGCAGCCCCAAAAACAACAACAGGCCCACCCAGCCCGTTTCGATGCCGATCAGCACGTAGCCACTGTCAGAGGGAAACTGCGACAGCAGGGTATGCGATGAGAAGATCTGTCCGCGTTCGCCCGTGGTACCCAGGCCCAGGCCGATAGGGTGTCGCTGGATCAGAGGCTGGGCAAAGTCTTGATTTTCCAGGCGGCTCTGAAAAGACATGGCGGTGGATGGCTGAAAGGCTTCCTGCAAGCGTTGCAGGGAGGGATGAGACAGGGGCGCAAAAATCAGCACCAGCCAAAGTACCAGCCCTCCCAGCCCCAGCAGCCACAGGTCGCGACGCAAGGTCAGGAGCATCATCATGCCGTAGCCGACTGGCAAAATCACAAAAGCTGAGCGGGTACCTGAGAAAAACATGGCCACAATCATCAGGGTGCAGGCGAGGACCAGCAAGAGGCGCCGCACCGACGATTGATGCTGCTCGAATAGCAGGCCCAACCCCAGCATGGCCGAGATAGCCATGACCAACCCAAAAGTAGCCGGATCGGAAAAGAAGCTAAACTTGCGAAAGGTGCCGCCTAGGCTGAGAGGGTGCAGGTAGGTCAAGCGGGTGAAGGCCCAGTTTTCTTCGAACTGCCGCAACCCAAAGGCCTCCTGAAATAGCCCGTAGATGGCAGCGATGGTGGCCAGCACCAGCCAAAAGTTCACCAGGGCGCGCACTTGACGCCAGCGCTTGAGGCCGTACAAGGCCGCAAAAAACAATAGCATGTACCCCGCAGTGCCCCGCACTGTGTACACCCACGC
>CAYVAP010000837.1:0-2306 GCA_964449365.1 uncultured Bacteroidia bacterium | reverse complement strand
CCATCAGAATGCGTATATCGCAACTTCGTCACCTACCACACCCAGTTGTGGGCCAGCAGCAAGTTTCAGAGCAAAAATGATCGCTACTGGCTCTTTGCTAGCGTCGCCTTCAACAGCCTCAACGATGAGATCAACGGCGGAGTGCCCCGCGACGCAGAAAACGAATTCGTGCAGGAAAATGGCCGCTACCTGGACCTGCTTGCTCCCTACAACCGCTCTTTTTTCGGAGAACTCGCCTCGCCCTTGCTCGGGGGCGCACAGTTGCGCCGCGGCCTGCTGGGCGGCAGCGTAGACCAATATTACCACCTGATCGGTGATCAGGACAGCAATCAGGTGCACCGACTGACACTGCGCGCCCTGCTGCAGGTGGAGCGCAATCGGCGCAGCTTGATCGACGAGGGCATCAGCGGGGCCCTCGACAACCAGCCCTTCCCGGTGTATCCGACCCTGGCTGCCGACAGCAGCGATCTCTACGAAGGCTTTACTGTGGGGCATGGTCGCGGACAAGCCGAAGCCAGCTACACTTGGACTCCACGGGCGGGCTTTCGCGTACACGCCGAGGGAGGGCTGCGCTATCAGTTGATCGAGGCCAACAAGGAGGATAGCGCCATCGTGTCGCAAAACCTCAGCGATCAGTTTGCGCGGGCCGAGCTGCGGCTGCCCTGGCTGGCCCTCAAAGGTCGCTTGCGCCAGCGTATCTCTTCCCGCCTGGCTCCCGAGCGTGAGGTCGAAGCCGGGGCCAAGCTCTACCCGCTGGCTCGCCTCTCTGAAGCGGCTGACACCGCCGCTTCGCCCCTGCGCATCCAGGGGCAGATCAGCCTGCGAGACCTCAACCCCAGCCTGTTTCAGACCTACTTTTGGGGCGACTCGGGCAATGCCTACGTGCCACGCCGCGACCTCAACAACCAGACCCTCTTTCGGGTGCAGGCTGGCCTAGAACTGGTAGACGCTCGCCCGATCAAGCGTGGAGACACGCTGCTGCCCATGTACCTGAGCGTCGCGGGCTATTTGCATCGCATCGATCAGCAAATTTATTACGACTCGACCCTAGCGGTGCAGCAGGCACCGACCGGCGAGCCGATGCAATGGCTGGGCGCCTCGGTGCAAGGACGCCTGCGGCTGTGGCGACACTTTTTCCTAGAGACCGATACTCGGGTGCAGATCGGACAAGTGCAAAGCGAAGACCTCAGCCGGGAGTGGCTGGCCAATAGCATGCCTTTGGTGTACGGGCGGACGTCTTTTTATGCCGATTATCGCAACGTGACATGGGCTGAGCAAGCGCGCTTTGGGGTGGAGGTCAATTATCGGAGCGATTATCTGGCTCAGGCGGTAGATCCCTGGTCGGGTGAATTTTTTCCTACCAACTACCTCAACTTCCCCTATGCCCAGGTCGACGTTTTTGCGGCACTACGGCTGCGTGGGGTGTACGTTTTCTTCAAATATCATCACCTCAACGAAGGGATCCTGCTGGCAGGCTATTACACCACGCCGTTTTACCCGATGTGGGGCCGCTCCTTCTCATTGGGCGTCAATTGGCAGTTTTTCAATTAGTCGCCATGCTCCACATCTTGGTTCCGGCTCTGACTCCGCGCGTACGCTACACCTTTGGGGTGCTGGCCGAGCTGTGGGGGGTGGCCTATGAGCTTATCCCTGCGGGGAGGGAGCCTGTGGCAGGGCCGCTGCTCAACTATGGCGCAACGCCCCTGGCCGGGGCGATCAATGTGCCTGCCTGTGGGCTGCTGACCGAGACGAAGATCCGGGCCGAGTTTGCGCCCTGGCAATGGCAAGAAGACGAGTTGTGGCTGTTTCCGCAGCCCGAACGCAGTGGCTTCGCATGGGGCTTCGATCTGCCGGCTGCAGTGTTTTACCTACTTAGTGGCTACGAATGCTACGTCGAAGGCCACTTTGACACTCACGCCCGCTACGACCTCAGGGCCTACCCCTCGGCCCACTGGCAGTTGGAGGCCATCCCCTGGGTACATCGCTGGGCGCAGAGCCTGTGGAAAGGGCTATCCGCGCAATTTCCACGGCTAGCCCATCGTCCGCCCGAGCCGGACTACGCCTTTACCGTTGACATCGATGCGCCCTGGAAGCATCGCCACAAGGGGCCCCTGATTGCAGGAGGCGGACTGGGGCGGGCCCTGCTACGCGGGCAATGGAGCGACGCCACCGAGCGCATGCGCAGCCTTTGGGGGGGGCAAGATCCCTACCACACCTTCGATCAACTGACCGCATGGCTGCCTAAGGAAAAAACCACCTTTTTTAGCCTGCTGGCCCGGCATAGCCCGCATGATACCCGCTTTACC
>CAYVAP010000836.1:0-2313 GCA_964449365.1 uncultured Bacteroidia bacterium | reverse complement strand
TGGTAGCATAGATCCCGCGCCACACGGGCCGACCCCAGCGGGGTCGTACCCCAAGCGCCTGGGCCACGAGGAGAGGTTCGACCTTTCCAAGGTCGCTCAAGCGACACGTACCCCATGCTACCAAGGTTTGACCGCTACGCAGTCCAAGTGCTGGCGTGATGGCTTTGATATTCGGCTTCTGAAAGATCGAGGTCAAAGACACGACATACTTTTTCTAGAAATTCTACACAGCCTCTTATACCCCTGACCGTTCATGTAGATGAGTTTGTGTAAGGGATGAACATCACTCAAAATAGCTCTCTGGAGCTCTAGGAGGCATATTTTCCAGGTAGAAACTAATGACTAACGATTTCAACACTTCAACTACACCTAAAAATGACTCGCAACCGATATTTCTCTCTCCATTGGCTTTGGTTAGCCTTGCTGCTGCCTGTCTCGGGCTGCTTAGGCGATCTGGATCAGGTGCCCCCGACCGAACTGACCTCAGCAGCGGTTTATAACGACATTGACAATTATCGCGCTGTGCTGGCCAAGTGCTACGCTGGCTTGGCCCTAAGCGGACAACAAGGCCCTGCGGGTAATCCCGACATTGCTGGCATCGACGAGGGCTTTTCGCAGTACCTCCGTCAGTACTGGAAGGCCCAAGAACTTCCTACCGACGAGGCGGTGATTGGTTGGAACGACGGCAGCCTGCCCGACTATAACACCGCTACCTGGGGGGCTGGCAACGAGTTTGTGGCGGCGATGTACAACCGGATTTTTTATCAGGTGGTGCTTTGCAACGAGTTGATCCGAGAAACGGCCCCCGACAAACTGGATGAGCGTGGCTTTTCTGCCGATCAGATTAGCACCATCAATGTCTACCGAGCAGAGGCTCGCTTCCTGCGCGCCCTGAGCTATTGGCACGCCATCGACCTGTTTGGCAATGTGCCTTTCGTTACCGAAGAGGATCCAGTCGGGGCCATCGTACCTGAGCAGATCAGCCGTTCGGAGCTATTTACCTACCTCGAATCCGAACTGCTCGACCTGATCGAAGGGGCAGACCTGGTGGCCCCTGGGCAGAATGAGTACGGCCGCGCGGACAAAGCTGCCGCCCGCGTATTGCTGGCCAAGCTGTACCTCAACGCGGCAGTGTACGTCGGCGCAGATCGCTCGGCCGAGGCCTTGGCCCAATGCGAAGCCATCATTTCCAGCGGGGCTCATCAACTCGATGATGACTACGAAAGCCTCTTCTTAACAGACAATCACACCTCGCCCGAGATCATCTTTCCTATTCCCTTCGACGGGCTTCGTACCCGGACTTTTGGCGGGATGACCTTCCTGGTACACGCCCCGGTAGGTGGGACCATGAACCCCGACGATTTCGGTATCAATGGTGGCTGGTTTGGGCTACGCGCTACCTTTGCTTTCACCAGCAAGTTTGACCCGGACTATGTACCCCAAGACAGCAACTCGGTCTACAACCCGACCGATCAGCGGGCATTGGTGTACACAGATGGTCAGGCTGCCAAGGTGCAGAATATCAGCTCTTTCGAAGATGGCTTTGCCATTGCGAAGTACAAAAACGTACGGTATGAAAACGGGGATACCATTGCGGGCTCTGATCCCACGGGCGATCACATCGACACGGACTACCCCATGTTTCGCCTGGCGGATGTCTACCTGATGTACGCCGAAGCTCATCTGCGCAGTGGGGCCGGCAGTCAAAGCGATGCCCTGGGCTACGTCAATCAGTTACGCAACCGGGCCGACGCGGCCGAGATCGGCGCGGGTGATATGACGCTCGACTTCCTACTCGACGAGCGCGCCCGCGAGCTGTACTGGGAAGCCCACCGCCGTACTGACCTGATTCGCTTTGGGTTGTTCGCCGGCGATCAGTACCGCTGGGAATTCAAAGGAGGACCGCCCGATGGCACCGCCATCCCGGCTTACCGACGCCTCTTCCCTATTCCCGCCGCAGACCTGATCGCCAATCCCAACCTGGAGCAAAACCCCGGCTACTAAATCACTGGCCACACAAGCCACGCCGATCTGATATTTCCCACGGGGCACCAGTCTATCACTTGGTGCCCCTTTGTTTTTAGCCCAACTTGTTTTGACTATGCCTAAGTAAGACGAGAAAAATAACTTCCCTAATTCGGTTAGAGATCTCGTTCCAGATCAAAGAGGGATGGTGAGATTTTGGGGTTTTGAGGTTTTGGGGTTTTGGGGTTTTGAGGTTTTGGGGTTTTGAGGTTTTGGGGTTTTGAGATAGTGAGATTCTGAGATGGTGAGATTCTGAGATTCTGAGACTTGGAGACGTACAGTCTCCTA
>CAYVAP010000835.1:0-2322 GCA_964449365.1 uncultured Bacteroidia bacterium | reverse complement strand
CCAAAGCGCCGCTCGATGGCATCGATTTTCTCCTGATCGTCAGCCAGGGTTACCTCGTCGGGCACCATGCCTGCGTAGTCTTCCAGCAGGTCGATGGAGAAAAGTATATCCGCCAGATATTTCAATGGCCGCTTCGGATCTTTCATAAATCAAATACTTGCTGGCCTCGGCGGCCTCCCGAAAATAAGGATTACGAAAATATTGGTACGGCACAAAATCAACCTTCCGCCCCAGCGTGGCGCTCAAGGCCCGCTCCATCAGCAGGGGATGATCGAGGAACTCCCGCGAGGTCACGATGCCCAGGTCCATTTGCCACAGAAAATCCACGTCTGAGCCCGCATGAAAGCGCTCGGGATCGGTGGCCGAGCCAAAGACCCACACCCGATGAAATTTGTACCGGCGGCACAGGGTCCGCAAGCGCGGCAGGTGGTAGGCGATGAGCGGGACGAGTTGGGGCATAGGGTAAAAATCAGCCGATAGTCGGGGGTGAGGCGCTGATGAGAGGCCATCTATGGCAGCACCATTGGGAGAATTGATTAATATTACGGAAATTTTGCCGCATGGGTCGTGCCTGTGGCACCGCCTCTGATCGTGAACCAACCATCACCCTGACCTCATCGACAATGGACATTACCCTCTGGATTCTTGTCATCGGCTGGATTTTTGTCGCCGCGTGGATTCCCTTTGTGATTCTTACCAACCGCAAAACCCACCCAGCCGCCCTTTTCGTGCTCTTTGGCGCAGAAATGTGGGAGCGATTCAGCTACTATGGCATGCGAGCGCTGCTAACGCTATACATGGTCAAGGTGCTATTTGTCGACTTGGGAGGCGCGGCCGATGCCCGCGCGTTGGGGATTTATGGCTCATACACTTCTATGGTCTACCTTTTCCCGGTGATCGGGGGATTGGTGGCCGACCGAATTTTTGGGTTTCGCAAAGCGGTGCTTTTTGGGGGCATCCTGATGATGCTGGGGCACTTTGCGCTGGCGCTAGAAGGGATGCTCTTCGAAGGGAACCTGCCGCTGTTCTTTTTGTCTTTGGCCCTGATCATCATTGGCAATAGCTACTTCAAGCCCAACATCTCCAGCTTCTTGGGCACCTTTTACGAACCCAATGACCCGCGCAAAGACGGAGCTTTTACCATCTTTTACATGGGGGTCAACATTGGAGCCTTTCTTTCGACCTTGACCTGTGGCTACGTCGGGGAGCAGATCAGTTGGCACTATGGCTTTGGCCTGGCTGGCATCGGTATGGGGCTAGGGCTACTGGTATTTTGGCTGCTAGGGCCGCGTCTCTTTGGCGAAAAAGGCAAGCAGCCCAACCCTGAGGCCGCTCGCAAGCCCGTACTAGGCCCCATCAATGCCAACCAGGGGGTGTTTCTGGGTACGTTTCTCTTCCTGCCCATCTGCGCCATGCTGCTCAATCTAGACGACTTGATGGCCACCGCTTTGCTGATCATCAGCCTGGCGATCGTGGGATATCTCATCTACCAGGGCGCGACGGCCAAAGACAAAGTCGAAGGCCAACGCCTCCTCGTGGTGGTGGTGCTGTTTTTCTTTCACGCGGTGTTTTGGGCCTTATTTGAGCAGGCGGGCGGCTCGCTCACCCTGTTCACCGAGCGCAATGTAAACCGGATGATCGGTGACAGCGAAATACCCGCCTCGATCTTTCAGAGCCTCAACCCCTTTTACATCATGATTTTGGCGCCGGTCTTTAGCTGGGTCTGGCTCACCCTCAACCGGCGTAAGCTGGAACCCTCCACCCCCATGAAGTTTGTGCTCGGTCTGGCCCAGTTGGGGTTAGGGTTTGCCATCATCGTCCTAGCGGCCAAGTTCTTCGTCAACCAAGAGGGGCTGGTGCCCGTGTTTTTCCTCTTCCTTCTGTACCTCTTCCATACCACGGGTGAGTTGAGCCTATCTCCCGTGGGCCTGTCCATGATCACCAAGCTCTCGCCCCCCAAAATCGTCGGTTTCGTGATGGGCGCGTGGTTTCTCTCCATCGCTTTGGCCAACAAGATCGCCGGCGAAATCGGAAAACTCACCGCCGTAGGCCACGGCAGCGACCTCGATCCCTCTGAGCTCACCCCAGCCAGTACCCTTAGCATCTACACCGATACCTATCTCACCTGGGGCGTTTTTGTCGTGCTAGGTGCCGCAGCCCTCTTGTTCTTCCTGGTGCCCACCCTGCGCAAATGGATGCACGGCATTCATTAGCCGCGAGGGCTGAGCTCTTGCTCAGCCACCACAAACTCCAGCAGCATCTCGCAAGAGCGCTCTAGCATCTGATAGACCTCTTCAAAGCCACGCTGCCCACCGTAGTAGG
>CAYVAP010000834.1:0-2330 GCA_964449365.1 uncultured Bacteroidia bacterium | reverse complement strand
ACCATTTAACCACTTTGAAGTATGCCTTCCGTTCCTGTTGGCTCACTCAGTGGCCGCGACAAGCGGCTAAATTTACTTTCAACCGCGAAACCAATGACCAGTGCTGCCAGAACGAAGGAATGGGCCATCTTGACATGGTACAATAGGCTGGCTGACCATTGGCACTCACTTATACGAAGGGCATGAGGAGCCGAAAGGACGTGATGCCGCCCTTGCCGCCTTTTCATGTAGGTGAGGGTAGCGCCCTAATCGATCTCATAGGCTGCTCCACCCCCTTCCTTCCGATCTGCTCCGATCAAGGCGCTGCCGCTTCCCAGCGACACGCTCTGCCCAAATCGATCTTGGGAATTGCCATCGCTAGCGCTCAGGGTAGCGTCGAGCGACCAATTGCCGCCGCTGCGCTGATAGCGAAAGGCTGCCCCAGCCGAGGGCTGGAGGCCCGAAAATCCGGCTGCTCCCACCAACAGACGGCCATCTTTAAGGGCCAGATCGGTACCAAAGTTGGCTTGCTCGCCACCATTAGGGGGGAGGAGTTTGTTGCTTTGGGTCCAACTGCCGCCACTGCGCTGATAGAGGTACACCGCCCCGCTACCTTGGCCCTGAGTCGCATCTTGTGGGCTACTCACGGCTGCATAGCCATCCATGTCGATGCCTACGGCAAAGCCAAAGCGCCGATTGCGCTGCCCGTCGTTGGCCGTGAGCTTGCTGCTCTGGGTCCAGGTGCCGTTGCTGAAGGTAAACACGTAGGCCGCTCCGCTGTAAGGCCCTTTGGCCTGATCCCCTGGCGCTCCCACTATGGCAAAGGCGCCGTCGATGGCCACACTGCGCCCAAACAGGTCGTTGCGGTCAGCGTCGTTGGCACTGAGCCGCGCCATTTGGTTCCAGTTGTTGCCATCCCGGTTGAAGAGGTAGGCGGCCCCTCGCTGAAACCCCTTGGGGCCTGCCGGGGTTGGTCCTGGGCTGTTGACTATCTCTTCCCAATCGCGCCAGGCTCCCACTAGCAAGAGGTTACCCGAGAGGGCCACGCTGATGCCAAATTCAGCGCCTCGGTTGTTGTTGGGCAGATCGCCCCAAGGCAGCAGTTTGACTTGCTGGGTCCATGAGCTACCGCTACGTTTGAAGATATACACCCCCCCGCTGTTGGGCCCGCGATTGTCGCAGCCATAGGCCCCGACGGCAAGATAGTCTCCATCGAGGGCTACGCTCCAGCCAAAGCGATCGAAAAACGCGCCGTCCGTCGCCGTGAGGCGCGCCATTTCGGTCCAGTTGTTGCCGTCGCGCTCATACACGTAGACGGCCCCTTTGTCAAAGGCCTCGCCCGGTGCCCCCACAGCAGCATAATCACCAGATTGAGCCACCGAGTACCCAAAAAGGCCCTTTTCTTCAGAAACGGAGGGGAGTAGTTTGACCTCTTGCGCTATCGCAAGGGTGATTGGGCTTAGCCACAGGCCGAGGAGGATAGAGAGAATCAATCGCATGGGTAGAAAATGGCTTAGTGATGAGTTGCTATCAGTGCCTTTGGAATTAAGTAATTGACCATTCGAAATTCGTGTAAGATTCTTTCAATTACGAATTACGAATTTCGAATGCGAAGCACTAGAGATTTACCGATCGCTCAGCGCCGGATTGGGATCAGGCGCAGGGCTAGGGGAGGATTGGTTGACCTTTTGACCTCCGCCCTGATTGGCAGCCTTGCGCTGTGCCTTGGCCCGCTGAGCGTTGCGCTGCTCCTGGATCAAGCCATAGGTCATCACAAAGCTGGTAACCAAAATGACCGTTACCAAAATCCCCAACTGAAATTTTTCGCTGAGCAACTCATTGGGGATGGCGTAGAAAAGCAGCACCGTAATCAGCCCCCGAGGGGCAACGTAGATCGCAGGCTCGAGGATCTCAGGGCTGATCAGGCGTAGCCCAAAGAAACGTATGCCATAGGTGATCACCAGCACCAAGCCTCCGATCACGGGCACGGTCCAGTGTAGCAGGCTATCGAGCATGATGGACATGCCAAAGGCCACGAAAAAGAAGGTACGCACCACAAAGGCCGTTTCCAACACGATGAAGCGCAGGTCTTTGAGGATATTGTCGAATTTGGCGTCGTTGATGTATTTGATCAGCCCCCCTTGGAAAAAGAGGTTTTTGTTGTGCAGGGTCAGGCCACAGACCAGGATGAGAATCAGCGGCGATAGGTGCAGCAATTTGCCGGCTGCATACAGGCCCATTAGCACGGCGATGAGCACAAAGAGGCGCACTGAGGCTGTCATAGATTGAAACCATACGATCAGTCCATAGCTTATGACCACGGAGAGGGTGAGGGTAAGCAAAATCTTTCC
>CAYVAP010000833.1:0-2331 GCA_964449365.1 uncultured Bacteroidia bacterium | reverse complement strand
AAGAAGGGACAAGAGAGACAAGAATAGACAAGAGAAACAAGAGAGATCAAGAGTGGACAAGATCAGCAGAATGGCTTTCAAGTGCTCATGATCCTGCCAATCCTGTGAATCCTGTCTAATGAGCCTCGGCAGGAAAAAGATAGTCAATAATTGATTATATAATCCCATTTTTCACCATCCAGCCCGCCTCAGCGTGGCCTACAGCCCCCTTGACGCTTGGCACCGCCTTTGTACCCGCTCCGTAGGTCTTTCTGCTCCCTGAACCTTTCTCAGGCCTGGAGATACCGATTCTCCCACTGGATGAGAAAGCAACGACACTTGATATATCACGCAACTTCGAATGGTTGACCATTTTTGTATGTATCTATTTGGCGATTTTTTGTAGCTTGCTTTGGCGGTGCTTGGCAGGCTTCCGCTAAGGCTGGATTTCGAGGCCCTATATGTCGTAGGCGCTTTAACGAGCCTACTGAATCATTACGCATCGAAAGTCCTTTTTTGACCAGCAAAGCATGTGATTGGACTTCGAAAAACTCGCTGCATCTACCTCCCACCTTCTGTTTATGAATCATCCCAACGATCCCAGATATATTTCTCACCTAGCTGCGATGCTCTACGACCTTGGGCCGTGGCTGCGTCCCGATGGTGACTCTGTGGCGAAGATGCTGAAGGATTGCTGGCAGGAGCTACCCATTGCCCGGCAGTTTCCTCAAGGGTTGGATATTTTTTCGTCATCGCAGGCGCTCGTCGAGCAGGCCAAGGGGCTGGCGGGCGCCGAGGCCAGTCCTGAAGAGGCTAAGCAAGCCACCCCCCCTGTCCGGCGGGCTGAATCCGCCCTGACCAGCCCTCCATTTTTGTTTCAAACCCTTCAAGCTATTCCCTATGGAAACCCTGACTTTCACCTGCAAAATCATCACCCCCATGTTCCTCGCTGGAGCCGATGGGAAGACGCCCGAACTGCGTGCGGCGAGTGTGAAGGGGGCGCTGCGGTTTTGGTGGCGGGCCATGCAAAGGGAGGCTGATCCTAAAGCCCTTAAAGCGAAAGAGGATGCGATTTTTGGTGGAGTGGGTAGCGGGAAAGAAGGGAAGGCGCAGCGAAGTAAAGTGATTTTGCAGGTGGTGCCAGGTAAGGGGTGTCAACCTAAAGACGGCACCACTAAAGGGTTGCCACAGCATAAAGTAAAAACAAGACATAAGGGAAAGATCTCAAATATCAACCTACTCGAATACCTTGCTTATGGGGTAACTGGAAAAGGCTATACTGAAAGACCGTATTTTGACAGTGGCGCGGAGTTCCAAATCATTCTTCGCTTTCATCCTTTATTAACCGCTGAAGTGAAGAAGGAAGTTATCACCGCCTTGGTGCTTCTCGAAGCTTATGGGGGACTAGGATCAAAAAGTAGAAATGGATTTGGCTCTATTTCAGTGAGCTACGAAGGGGAAGTTGGATGGTGTCAATCGCTTTTTCAAAAAGGCGTATCTGTTCTCGCGCAAGGTAGCCGTGTCAACTATACCGCCTTCTCAAAAGATGCTAAACTCTACGAGACTAAGCTTCATGCGAGTTGGCATGCCGCGCTTGCCCAAGTCGGCGAGGCCTACCGAGGGGAATACCCGGGTGTGGATTCGATGAAAGGAACCAAAGGAAGATTAGGGCTAGACAAACTCCATAAAGGCGATCAGCGCAAGTACATTGCCATGCCCTTAAATGGTGGAGCTCACCATTCCAAACATGACGTACACGAGCGCCGTCCCAAATCTCTGTTTTTGGGTGTCTCTCAAGTAGGCAATCAATACAAAGGCCAGATCCTATACCTGCCTGACACCTACCAACACAACAGTACAAGCCAGCAGGCCAAGCATGACAAAGCCTACGCCGAATTGATGAAGAACTTCGCTTCCCTCACCCAAGTCAGCCTATAACCCATGACCCACCTCTTCCTCTTCACCATCGGCCCAGTGCAGGGCTTTATTGCGCAGGCGCGCAAGACGCGGGATCTTAAGGCAGGCAGTCAGTTGCTGTCTGATCTGATCCGGCATGCTTGGATGACTGCTAAAGCCGTTGATTGTGTTCAGGTGATAAAATCTATTATGCCGGTTTTAGAAGCTGAAGACCAGGCCGAAGGCCTTCCCAACCGCTTCCTGGCCGAGGTCGCCTTCGACGACGAATCCCAAGCCCATCAGCTAGGTGAGCAAACGGCCCAAGCGGTCAAGGATAAGTTGGTGGAGATAGCCATGGACCTCCTCGATAAAAAAGTCAAGGAAGCGAAAGGAGACTTCCGAGCGCGGTTTGAAGCGCAGATTCGAGACCATTTGGAGGTTCACTGGGTGATCAAC
>CAYVAP010000832.1:0-2337 GCA_964449365.1 uncultured Bacteroidia bacterium | reverse complement strand
CCTGCTCCAACTGCAGCGGGCCTTATTGGGAGCACGGCTACCATGTGGTAAAAGGCGTCGTCAAAGTCATCCCCGTGGACGTGTACGTGCCCGGCTGCCCGCCCCGCCCCGAGGCGCTGATCGGCGGCATCATCAAGTTGCAGGAGAAGATCCGTCATGAGCGAAGCTTGTCAAACAGGGAGTGAAGTGGGGGGAATAGAGGGAACAGGGGGAATACGGGAGAGAGTAAGCATAAGGGAGGATAGAGGACGATAAATTCACTTGGAATAAGCATCTCTCCATTACGAATACTGAACTTCTAATATCGAATCACAGGTGAACCCAAAAACTTTCTCCCAGCTACGTAGCGCCATCGAAGCACAGTTTGGTGCCGAGTTGGTCGAAGCGGCTGACGCAGAGGCGCGGCAGCCTTGGCTAGAGGTACAGACCGCTCGCCTGGCGGAGCTATGCCGATGGCTCAAAGATGAGGAGGCCATAGCCTTCGACTTCCTGCACAATGTGTCTGGGGTCGATTATGGAGAAAAAGAAGGTGCCTTGGGTGTGGTGTATCATCTCTCCTCCCTGCTGCACGAGCATCAGTTGGTGTTGAAGGTCCGTCTGGACCGAGCGCAGCCAGAAGCAGTGCCCTCCCTCGCGGCGATCTGGCGCACGGCCGATTGGCACGAGCGCGAAGCTTATGACCTGCTGGGCATTCCCTTCGCCGACCATCCCGACCTGCGCCGCATCCTCATGCCTGCTGATTGGGAGGGCCATCCTTTGCGTAAGGATTACCAAAACGCCGAGACTTACCACGACATTCCCATCGAGTACCAAGACTCGCCGCAAGGCAATGAGGAGCTAAAGCAGTGGCGGAAGGAGAAATGATCAGCCGCCCAGCAGCTTCTCCCAAATCAGGTGGAGAGCCGCCAGCGCAATGGCGGTTGAGATCACGCCATTCCAGTAGCGCTGGGGGAGCTTCAGTTTATCCAGTCCCAACCAGGCCAGAGCCAACACCGTCAGCACGATGATCACCTGCCCTGCTTCCAGACCCAGGTTGAACATCAGCAGCGGCCCACCCAGACAGCCTTCCTGGCCTAGCAGGGCTCGTAGGTAGTTGCTGAAACCCATGCCATGAATGAAGCCAAAACCCAAAGCCAACCAGTAATTGAAGCGAATGGTTTGGTTGGAAACCTCCCGCTCGCCCCGCACCAGGTTGTTGATGGCGGTGAAGAGAATGGTGATGGGAATGAGCAGTTCGATTAGGTCAGCGGGAAGACGCAGCACATCCAGCACGGCCAGAGCCAGGGTCAGCGAGTGACCTATCGTGAAAGCCGTTACCAGTATCAGCACTCGCCGCCATTGGCGCAGCCGATAATTGGCACAGAGGGCAATCACAAACAAGATGTGGTCGTAGCCTTGTGGGTCGAGAATGTGCTCGAAGCCGAGCTGGAGGTAAATGCTTGCGCCCTGAAAACAGGCTTGGAGGGTAGACATGGTTGGATTGAGAGTTAGGGATAAAAGTTGAGGGTAAAAAACTGAAGATCGCCTCCGGGTTGGCCCTGCCAGGGCCGCCGCTGCCCGGAGCGCTCCTGAGAGGGTCGGGCTTTTCTGGGAATGCCGTACGCCATCTCCTCAACGCCCTACTACCACCAAGGTATCGACCCTGATTCGCTCACGCAACCAACTCTCCAGGCGGGCTTCTTGTTGGCGGCGCAGGCTGCGACTGAGGCCATTTCGCCAGTCGATCAGCAGCACTGCCAGGGTATCGGGCGCGGTCTCGCTCTCTTGCGACGAATGCGAAATGGCCTCCCGGGCCAGGGTGTAGCGCTCTACATCGGGAAAAAGTACCTTCATTTCCTGACGCAGACTCAGCCAGCTCAGGGTATCCTTCCGGCGCATTGCCGCCACCTGCCGACTCAGGCTATCCAAGCGTGCATCACGCGAGGCCAGACTAGGTTGCAAGGCCGACAGTACATCCACCGTAAAGCGGTTGCGCAATTCATCTTCGCGCAATTGCGCCCCCTGCAAGAAGGTCAGGTCATAGCCCGTCAAGTTGTAATCGGGCAAGCGACGCCTGGCCGACGCCATCATGCTATCGGTCATGGGCGGACCAGCCATCACCAAGGTCAAGGTCTGAGTGCTGTCATTACCCTTCGAATTGTGTTTGAGTACCTCGTGCTCCTCATTGTTGACTACCTCCTCGATGAAGCTGCGCACGTTGCGCTCGACCCGACCCCGGTTGATCACATTGAAGAGAAAGTACCCACTAGGCAAGCTTACCGTAATGGCCAGCACTGAGATCCAGGTGACAGCTCGGCGGCGTGATCGTCGACGGCGGGAACTTCAACTGGGGGAACG
>CAYVAP010000831.1:0-2341 GCA_964449365.1 uncultured Bacteroidia bacterium | reverse complement strand
GCGACTTCGCGCGGGCCCTGCGGGCCTGGGAGTCGGTGTGGCAGGGCCTGCCCGGTGATGCGCCGACCCGTCATTATGTGACCCTGGCGCAGCAGTACCTGGCTGAGGGTGCTCCGCCCGATTGGGATGGGGTAGAGGTGATGTTAATGAAGTAGTAGGAAGGAGCAGCAGGGAAAATCAACTGGAGGGGTTAGCCCTTTCACTCCTCCTACCTCTGAAAGCCACAGCTTGCATTGTTTTTTCGCCACAAAGTAATAACTTTGTATCTACATTTTGTTTCGCTATGAAGGTACCCATCATCCCCATTGGAAATTCGAAAGGGTTAAGGCTAAGCAAGACTTTGCTCGACCAATACAACATCAAAGACCAGGTCGAACTGATCTTGGAAAAAGGCTACATGATCCTAAAACCGGTAGAGGAACCCAGAAAAGGCTGGGAAGAAGCCTTTGTCAGCATGCATGCGGCAGGAGACGATCAGTTACTTTTCGAAGACGTATTTGAAGAAGACTTCGAAGCATGGGATTGAAGCAATACCAGATTGTCTTGGTCAACCTCGATCCGACCATCGGCAGCGAAATCAAAAAAACCAGGCCCTGCGTCATCATTTCCCCCGATGAAATGAACCGTCCCCTGCGTACCGTGGTGATAGCTCCCATGACTACCCGCTCCAAACCTTACCCCACCCGGGTGGAGGTTGCTCACCATCAGCAAACGGGATGGGTGGTCCTTGACCAAATCCGCACCATCGATAAGCAGCGCATCATCAAGCCGCTGGGGGAATTGTCTGCGGTGGAAATCGAGCAGGTAAAAACAGTGATCGAAGAAACCTACGTGAAGTAGCGAAGCGAAAACCCACGCCGCGCGATCTAGTGAGCCGAACGTCTCTTTCTGGGGTCCATCGACCACTCTGTCCGAGGCGCGAAGGTATCAGGTAGCATGAAGCTGCTCCTTCTAACCATAGATTCATCGTACTCGAAAGCGGATTCGTTAGGCAGGACGGTTGACCTGGGGATGGGTACAGGCTTTTCTCCCTGAAAATTTCCCTATCTTTTCTCCATGAGAACGCTGAAACTTTGCTGGCTGATGCTGTGGCTCGCGGGGCTGGGATCAGATGCATGGGCCCAGCAGGACACGCTGTCCCATTCCCTCGATACGCTGTCCACGCTGGTCATTGATCGACCACTCACCCAGTTCACAAAACTGGCCGACTACGTGCAAGTCTGGGCCGACAGCACGGGTCGGGTAGACCTGGCCGGGGCCCGACAGGTCAACGGCTACGTGCCCTACGACAGCCTGAAGGCTGCCTTTCCCCTGCCTTTGAGCCACCGCCTTTGGGCCCGCTTTCGCATCGAAAATCAGATGAACTTCCCCCAAAAGCTGTGGCTGCGCACGGGTATTTCTGATTCTGCCGTACGCTACCAACTGCTGGGCGACAGCATCGCTACGGCCCGCACGGGCAACTACGTCCCCCCCTCCGAGCGCGCCATCGCGCTGGAGCGGCCCTATGCGCTGACCCTGACCCTGCCGCCGCACAGCCGCAGCGAGGTGTACCTGTCGATGGATGAAAGGGAAGGCCAGGGGCCGACCTTGAATCCCGGGTTGTGGGATTACCAGACCTGGTACATCAACCAGGTACAAAACCTTAGCGGCTTTGCCCTGGTGGCGGCCATGTTTGGGGGAGCGGTGGCCATCCTCTTTGCCTACAACCTGATCATCTTCTTCAGCACCCGGGTGCGCACTTACCTCTACTACGCCCTCTACCTGCTATCCCTCCTGCTAACCTTTTATTTCGATGGCGTCACCTACAGTTTTCCCTTGGCAGGCTTTGAGCAAGACTATCTCAACGGCCTGTTGAGCCTGATCGGTGCCACCACCGTCTCGATTTGGTACTTGTTGTTTGGCCGCAGCCTGGTGGAAACCTGGCAGTTGACCCCGCGCTGGGACCTGGCCCTGCGGGTGATGATTGGCTTGCGGGCCACCTATGCGGTGGGCAGCGTGCTGGCTCAGGTCATCGTGCGAAACGGCTCTCTCACCAGCGACCTGGCAGGCGTCTCCCTCATCTGGTTTGGGGTAGAGGCCGTCTTTTTACTGGTGTACATCATCTGGCTGATCCGGGCGCGCTCCACCGTAGCCTGGTTTTTCATCGTGGGGTCTTTCCTGGTTTTTGGGACGGGTTTCGTACCGCTTGTGCTGCGCAATTTCTTGGGGGTAGACTTACCCTTGGCAGCGGGCAGCCTGTTGCTGATCTCCGTGATGCTGGAAATCCTGGTCTTTTCGCTGGGCATCGGCTACAAGATGCGCAAGCAGCAGCGCGAGAAGCTCGAAGCCGAGCAGGCCCTCA
>CAYVAP010000830.1:0-2346 GCA_964449365.1 uncultured Bacteroidia bacterium | reverse complement strand
ATCACCCCCGATCACCCCGATCACCCCCGACCACCCATAGTTCACAAATCCCTGTTCACTGTTCATTGATCACTGTTCCCTGATCACTGTTCCCTGATCACTGTTCACTGTTCATTGATCACTGTCCCCTGATCACTGTTCATTTTCGCATAGGCAGGGTCAAGGGCAATAAATGAAAGGAAAAATAGCCGCTTGGGGCGGCCACTGAGTGAGCCAATATGAACGGGGGTTGACCAAAGTGCCTGATACCCTTAGTGCTTCGCATTCGAAATTCGCAGTTCGTAATTGAAAACAAATATAGCCGCTTGGGCGGCCACTGAGTGAGCCAATATGTGGGGGGCTGACCAAAGTGCCTGATACCCTGATACCCTTATACCCATATACCTTATTTCCCTTATACCCCTGGCCGTTCATATAGGTGAACCTGACCAAATGATCGTGTCAAAATGGCAGCCACATGCCATCTGTTTATGTCAAAATGGCATAAAATTTCCCCTGGCACAAGGCTTGATCCCCAGGAATCGAGTGCAACATCAATTACAACTAAAGCAAGCTATCGTCATGACTTACCTCGTAAATCGTCCCGCTCGCCGTCGCAACCTGATGACCGCTCCTGTATACTCTCCCTTTTACCTAGCTCCTACTGCATCGCGCCGTCGTACGCCTCAGGTACCCATGAACCTTACCGAGACAGATGAAGCCTACGAACTGACCCTGGCTGCTCCTGGCTTGAAGAAAGAATACTTCCACCTGGAAGTGCAGCATGACCTGCTCAGCGTGAAGCTAGAGCTACCAGAAGAAAACGGGCAAGCCCCCTCTTACACCTACCGTGAATTTGTCCCCAGTGGTTTCGAGCGGCGCTTCCGCCTCTCAGAGCAAATCGATGCTGAGCAGATCAGCGCCATGTATCAGGATGGCATGCTGAAGCTGACCTTGCCCAAGCGACCCGAAGTCAGTCAGAGTCACAGCATCACAGTGCAGTAATTGGTTTGGATAGTCCGCGGTTGCTCGTCGCTTTTCAGCCATCAGCCGCGTTAGTATAGATGATCCAATCGGCCCTCAGGGCTATGAATGGAGAAAAAGGAGGGCGCGTGTTTCCCAGTAGGGAGCACGCGCTTTTTTGCTTCGGTCTGGAAGTTGGCTATCTTTCCGGCTGAAAACAAAACCCAGCGCCATTGGCTTTTGTATCTGTTTTATCGTGGAAAGTGTAAGCCTGCTCGCCGTTCATGCATCTCGACCTACGCCTACCGCTTCCCTTGTTGCGCACTCAGATCGAAGCCGCCTTGGCCTCGGTGGCTGATGCGGTGCGGGCTGGCATTGAGGTCAAGCCACAGGGAGAGATCCAGCTCAGCGGACAAGATGGCCGCTTGATCAGCCTGGTGCCTGTGCGCATCACGGCCACTTCCGAGTTGATCGGGTTGGGCCAGCGAATCCTAGGCGGCATCAAGGCCCCGACCCTTTTGACCTTCGATTTGGCGGTGGAGTTTCGCACCCGCTTGAGGGTGCAGCCCGACTGGCAACTCAAGGCCGATTCGCAGATTGCCTATCGGTGGACCAAAGACCCGGCCACCAGCCTGGGTCTCAAATTGCCGCTCAAAGAGGTGGTCAAGCCCATGCTGGAGCAAGAGCTACGCAAGATCGGCAAGCAGGTCGATGAGTGGGTGCCGGCGCTCACGGGGCTCCCGGATCGCATCCAGGAAGCCTGGCGCGAGTTGCAGCGCCCTGTGCCGCTCGATGAGCCGCTTATGCTACGCCTGCGCCCGCGCAGAGAGCCCATTCCGGTGGGCGAGATTCGAGTGGAGGGGCAAACCCTGCGGGTAGAGGTGCAGCTACCTGTGCGAGGCTCGGTAGGGCTGCCAGAGGCCCTCTCGGCCACGCCTGAGGTCCCGCTGAGCCAGCCCGTTCCCTTCGAAGACCAAGACGAATCGCGCCTGATCATACAGGCCGATCTCCCCTGGGAGCAGTTGCAGGAAGACATGAGCGGGCTCACCATCGAAGATCATACCTTGCGCCGCCCCCTTCAGTTGAGTTGGGGACAGATGAGCTTGCAGGGAGAAGGGCGCACCTTTGCCCTGCAAACTCGCTTTCGCATCAAGGGGCTGCCCATGCTGAAAAAGCGAACCCTCAGCGGCCTGGCCGAGTTGAGCTGGCAGTGGGGCCTGATCGATGACAGTGATGAACTGGCCATCGAGCATTTGCAAGTCAAGCTGCGCGAGGTGCCACAGTGGTTGCAATCGAGCTGGCCGGTGCTGCGTCCTTTGCTCAGGCGCTTGATGACCCGAGCCTTGCGACAAGCGATGGCGGCACAGATTCAGGCGAGCAGGCGCGAAGTCGAAGAAATGGTTT
>CAYVAP010000829.1:0-2346 GCA_964449365.1 uncultured Bacteroidia bacterium | reverse complement strand
AATCTCTCGACCTCCTATTCTCAGGCGAAGAAGGCCAACTTATTTTTTGAGCGTTGCTTAGTAGTAAAAATCGGATCATTTTCAAGAATCAGGCACTTTCGATTAATCACTTCATCATTACCAGACCTGGTAAAATCAAAAAACACATCAAATCCACCCAAATATTTGGTTTATTGGATGAGACAAATTGCGAATCCCTTACAAGCAGTGGATTCCTGATTTTTTCCTTTAACCAAATCGTATGAGAAACGCATTTACCTACTTTTTGTGTTGGCTATTGGCGGGTACTCAAGGGCTCTGGGCCCAGGGCGGCGAAGACTGTGGCACCGCCACGGTGATTCCGTCGATCCCCTATACCGACAATGGCTCGACCACAGGCTTCGTCGATGACTATGACGAGGTTTGCCCCTTCAACAATCCAGGGGCACCTGATGTGGTGTATCAGTACGCCCCGACGGTGTCTCAGGTCGTAGACGTGAGCCTGTGTAGCGGGACGACGAACTACGATACCAAACTCTATGTGTATGAAAATGGCTGTCCGGCCAGTGGTACGGGTTCCTCGGGCGTGTTTTACGCCTGTAATGACGATGCCTGTGACAATGCTCCGATCTACAACTCTCCCTTCATCTCGACGGTGAGTGGCGTAGTAATGACCCCTGGCAATACCTACTACATCGTGGTGGATGGGTATAATGCCCCTTCTAGTGGCAACTATACCATCGACTTGTTTCCTACCCCTGGCAATGCTAAAGTAGTATCGGTTACGGCCCCGGAGATCGCAGGCTGTCCTTTTACGGCCAGCGAGACCGTTTCTTGTACCTACACCAACAACGGTACGCCGGTCGACTCGATCTTTTTATCGCTGAGGGTAGATGGCAACTTGGTCGACATCGATACGGTGCTGGGGCTGATTGGTCCGGGTGATACCCTGGCTCACACCTTCGCGGCCACGGCCGACCTTTCAGGGCCTGGCTTTCACGAGGTCGAGGCTGCAGCTGCGGCGCCTATGGACGGCGACCCTGGCGACGATGCCATCTTGCGGCGCGTACGCAACTTCGACCTGCAAGCCTTTCCGCTGCCGACGGTGACCTTCACCGGCTACAACGGCGGCAACCTTTCTACTCTCTCTCCCAACTGGAGTGAGGCGCAAGGCGACCTGACGCTGACCAGCTTCCCTGCGAATGGCTTTTTCGTTCCCTGGAACCAAGCTACTGGCCCCCAACTCACTGCGCTGGGGAGCGAGACGGCTCAGATCAACCTGTGGACCACCGGCAGCTCAGGCTGGCTGGTAGGGCCACGCTTCACCGCTTCTGCCAATTACCGCCTGGTATTCAAAGCAGCCGTGATGGCCTTTGGTAGTACCAATGCTTCGAATATGGGCTCCGACGATGCCGTTTATGTGATGGTGAGCAATGACTGCGGGATCACTTGGACCCCCGTGCTGCTCTTCAGCCCTGGCAATGTGCCGGGCAACACCCTCACTACCTATCAAGCCGACTTGTCGACTTTCGCCGGGCAGGAGATCATCGTGGGCTTCTACGCCACCGATGGGACCATCAATGATCCGGAAGACTACAACTTTCACCTCGACGACATCCAGGTGATCGACATCACCCAGCAGGATGCCGCGGCGGCTAGCATCATCGAGCCCAGTGAGGACGGCTGTGATCTGAGCACCAGTGAACCTGTTACCATCGAGATCAACAATCTGGCGGCGGCAGTACCTTCCGTTTCGGCCACCCTGATCGTAGATGGTGCGACCGTGGTCACCGATGTGATCACGGGACCTTTTGCAACGGGGGCCAATTTTCAGCATACCTTCTCGGTAGGGGCGGATCTTTCGGGTCCGGGCCTGCACGAGATCGAGGTGGTGGCCACCGCGCCCACAGATATCAACCCCGGCAATGATACCCTGAGTACCATTATCGAAAATATTTTGCCCCTTCCCCTGCCGATCCCTACTCTGACGTTCGATGGCTTTACCTTTGGCAACCTCAATCAGATCTACCCATTGTGGGAGACCGCCGACGGGGAGCCTCCTGTGTTTACGCCCTTTTCGGCTTGGCAGGGATCCAATGTGCTGGGCAATCCCACTGCCAGGGCTAATATCTGGAATGCTTTTACCAGAGCCTGGATGATCGGGCCGCGCGTTCAAGTAACTCCCCAGACGCGGCTGCGCTTTGATGCGGCCATCACCGGCTTCTTCAACACCAACCCCGCCACGATGGACACCGATGATTCCCTGAGCGTGATGATCAGTACCGACTGTGGAAATACCTGGACGCCAATTTTTGCCATCGACCAAAACAATCAACCGGGCAAAGTATTGACGCCGTCTGAGGTAGA
>CAYVAP010000828.1:0-2348 GCA_964449365.1 uncultured Bacteroidia bacterium | reverse complement strand
TGCGCCTTCTGCGTGCGCGGGTGGACTTCGATGCCCAGGTGGGCGGCTACGTCCAAGAGGTTGAGGTGGGTTTTGAGCTCGGGGATGGTCATACACAAAATGATTTGCATTTGGCTGCATCAACAAAGTTGTATATAATTGCACTAATATGCAACTATCGAGCAAGCCATTTTTCCCCATGTTGCCCCAGAGCCGCCATTTACCTATTTTTATTGCATATCCATCGTCTATCGATATGCAATTAGGACAGGTGATTCAGCAGTTGCGCGGCAGGCGCGGCCTCTCACAAAAGCAGGTAGCGCTCTCCGTGGGCATCGACCGGGGGCAGTATTCCCGCATTGAAAATGATAAGGTAGAGCCGACCCTGAGCACCCTGCGCAAGATCGCAGCGGCGCTCGAAGTCCCCGTCTCGGAGTTCTTCATCGATGGCAATGCCCTGGAGGTCAACTCCTTCGAGCAGCCATGGGCCGAGCGCTTCCGCCTCATCGAGCAACTGCCGGAGGAGAAGCAGCAGATGGTCTTTACCTTCATCGACACCTTGGTGGCCAATCAGAAGCTCAAGGCTACCCTCTCGGCGGTCCTGGCGGAAGTGGCTTAGCAGGTTGTTTGGACGGATTTTTCTTTAGCCGGATGCTCAGCCCATATAAGCGCTGTCCTGGCCGATCTTGATGATGGGTGCTTTTGAAGGGATGGGGGCGGGTAGCCCTCGCACGGATTGTAAATCCGCGCTAGAGCGCAGTACTTTTAAGGGGTACGTTCAGATAGCTTACAAGAATTAAAAAGCGTATAGTAAGTCCTTTTCGAAGAATGCATCATTTACTTTGCACGTTCCTGGAAAAAGGTATCCTTCATCAATTACACTCCTCAAAATTCGAAGGGTTATTTCCTGGTCCGATAGAATCGTGGCATTTCCTTCATACTGAAAGCTTCTTACGTAGCTCTCTAGTAATTTGAACTCGATTGTATCCGTTCCTAAATTTCGGGCAGATATAAAGAAAACTCGTTCATAACGCCTACCGCTCAACCCTCTTTTTCTTAATAAAATCATTACTACTACTCTACTCTTTGATGAATCGAATAAAAAAGGATGAAGAATGATCGGCTCTATTATTACGTTTTTAAAATCAGGACCTTCGTACTTCGTTACAAAGCTATCCAGTTTTGCTGAAAAAGATTGCCCAAGATAATCATGGGTGTATTCAAAGCTTTCTTTCAGTAAGCACGTGTATTGTTGGAATAGATCCATGTCCTGACTATATAGTGAACAAGAATTCAGCAGCAATAGAAAAGCCATAATAGCTCCTTTGTTCGTTCTCTTTAACATTGAGGCTACTCTTATCACGTTAGGGATTGTCTTTTCGAGGTTCAATACTACCTTTATCGTTAGAATCAATATCCAAGATAAAATCATTATCTGTTACATTGTGCCCTGCTCTAGTGTGCTGATTGTAATGCTCAGAGCCAGGAAGAATATCTTGATCATCATACTCATCAATACCTGGAATTTTCCCCATCCTACTCCCACCATTCGGAAGCCACCAAGGGGGATTTGAGGATACGTAATCACTCGGATGCGAATATTGCTTACCTTTAACTCCCTCTGGATGAACTATATCTTCTGGTTGATGGGGAGTAATATAGTATATGATTTCAACGTTGTATAGCGGATTTCCTTCGTCGTCTGTGTAAGACATAAGCTGTTCGGCAAACCCTGCTGCATGTGCTCCACCTTGACTGTGAGAAACAATCTTAATCGTTTCTTCATCTGCTAACTCTATCTCACCATTCTGAACCATGTGATGAAATTGCCTAGCTTTTGCCCAGCCTTGTGCTCTTCTACTTTTTGCAAAGTATTTCCATTCTTTCCCTTCTCTCAGATGCCGCCAGGTACTTCGGTTGGCTTGAGAAGTCCATGTAGATGAACCACTAGTAAAATACGCATTTTGATCACCGATTCGATCCATGAAACCTTGAGCGATGTCAACCTCTCGACCGAATGCATTCGGGCCATCTGTAGTACGCCAATAATTTCTCAATGTTGAATTTTCATATCCCCTGACGATGCCAGAGTTAGTTCCCCAGGGTCGCTGGTCGCCGTTATTTGCACTAATTGGATTCGGACCTAGACGAAGCCCGTTGATAAAAAGCACCAGATTACCATCTGGATCAATCGCCTGAATAGGCGTGTTCAGCGCAAAAGAATATGGCGTGGACGAAGGGTATGCGGCGGCAAACGGATCCACACTCAACCACCTCCCCAGTCTCGGATCATATATCCTCGCCCCAAAGTCGAGGCTATTCTCACTGCCATAAATCTCATCGTCAGCCTCTTTGCCATTAAACCCAAA
>CAYVAP010000827.1:0-2349 GCA_964449365.1 uncultured Bacteroidia bacterium | reverse complement strand
CGCGTGGATCCATTTGCCCTCAAGGCCTTTGTCTACTACGGCGGCCCCCACGAAGTGGCATGGGCCCGGCGCTTGCCGATGCTATGGCCTTGGGTGAAGGCGGCAGCCCACCTACTGTCTTCTTCTCTCCTTGCCTTCGCTAGCTGGCTGGCCTGGCGATATCGAGCGGAGGCGAGGCGAATGGCCTTCTTTTACCTATGGCTACTCAGCAGCGCTGCGGTGCTGGCCATGCTCACCTACCAGTCGCTGCGCCATCCGCCCGAGACCTGGAACCAACTCGGCTTCTGGACTTACCTAATGGAGCCGCGCTATTTTGCGCCCCTCATGCTGGGGCTGGTGATCTGGCTGTTTGCCTCGCTGCCCCGGCGTCCACAAGGCCGGGCCGAAAAACTGCTCTGGGCATGGCTGCTCATCGCGACCCTGGCCGCTTACAGCTATCCGCTTTGGCTGAAGATTCGCCTTCATCTGCTCGATCAGTCACAGGGCACCTTTCTGGTCGATCCCGCGCCAGATTTGCTGCACGCGGCCCAAGCTGTGATGGACACCGCCACCCATCCCCTGCGCGTGATCAACCCCTTGTCAGGAAGGACAGTAGAGATGGTCGGCCTGCCCCAGATCGAGCCTGCTGATTGGGACTCCCTGGCTCAGCAAGCTACCTCTCAGCCCATTTATCTGCTGAGCGACAGCCTGCAAGCCCAGCAAATTCCACAGCTAGACTGGCAGCCCCTCGACAAACGCTGGCGCATAGCCCGCCATCCAGTTTTGCCCAAGCTATGATTTTGCTCCGGTTGAAGGGAGTACCTCACCCTACCTAAGATTGTCAAAACGAATGATACTCGCGGATACTCTTGGCTTTTCCCTCACACATGACTCTCCATGTCAAAGCGTAGAAAGTCTCCCGACTCGATGAGCAGCAGCTCGTCGGTAGGGAAGTTATACAGATACACCCAGCTCTCCAGGCGCTGATCGCTGACAAACACCTCTACCTGCCTGCGCATAAACAAGCTCTGCTCGGGTTGCGCAGGGTCATAGCCTTCATACGTATCTAACACCTCGAACACCTTCTCGGTCTCATGCAGCTGATAGAGTTCTCCCATAACCATGCGCCCGCTGTCGTACTCCTGAACCGCTCCCGGGTAAAAGTCGACTTTGTACAAGCTGCCCGGCATGAGCGCCTCTTGATAATAGGTACTTTTCGACTTTAGGTAATTGGACATCATGTTATCGGCGCCTTTGAGCAAGGTGCCATACACAAATAAATACTGATCAGTCATAGACATAGCAACAAGTGAGCTGGTAAGGAGGTCATGTTAGCTGAGGAATACTTGGCCGTGAAGATATAAAGCTTGAGGGCACGAGACAGATAAAATTGTCTCTTTTCTCAAACCTGCTATCTTAACAACAGTTCAGGGTTAATAGGGGTAACCAATCGATCTCAAGGCATACTATCTTCTCGCTATGACTCCCCACCTGCCCCTTACCTGCGAACTGATCGAGCAAGCCTTTGGCACCTTTCTGCCAGCCAATTTGCCTCTCGTGGATGCCGAATTGCGTGCGCTGCTACGGGAGCATCTCACCCACTGGATCGACCACCGACTGCGCAATACGCCCGAACAGATGGTACAATTGCTATACCGCATAGATCTGCCAGAAGAACAATTTCACGCCGCCATGATGGCCCACCATCCAGCCAATACCCTGGCCAGAGCCGTACTCGACCACATGGAGCGCAAAGCGCAGTGGCGTTTGCGGTTTGGCTCCTGATCAACCGAGCAGGCCATCGGTCAGCGCAGCCGAATAAAATCGATCTCCCCCCAACATCGCACGTATTCCCCGTAAAAACTCCGCCTCGGAACTGCTCTTGAGCAAGTAGCCCTCTACCCCAAGATCAATGGCACTGCGCAGCAGAGCAGGCTCACCATACCCGCTCAGTACTGCCAGCAACCAAGGACGCTCTTGCTCCCGCAAGCGCCGGATCACCTCTAGGCCGTTGATACCGAGCAAAGCCAAATCTACCAGTACCAAATCGGGCCACAGGCGCGGAATACGAGGCAGGGCACTTTCTCCGTCTAAAAAATGCGCCGCCAAGGCCAGATCCGGCTGCCGCGCCAGGATGCTGGCGATGCCATCGGCAAACAACTGATGATCTTCGACCAAGACGAGACGCTTCATGCGGGTAAGGGAATGCTGATGAGGGCGCGGGTACCGCCTTGCTCGCTGGGTTCGTAGGTGAGAGTATCCGCCACCGTGCGCAAGCGGGTACGCATGCTAGTGCTTCGCATTCGAAATTCGTAGTATAAGGGTATCAGGCACTTTGGCCAGCCCCCCACATATTGGCTCACTCAGTGG
>CAYVAP010000826.1:0-2349 GCA_964449365.1 uncultured Bacteroidia bacterium | reverse complement strand
GGAGCAACTCATCCAGCTTTTCGCCGACCAAGAGCGTTTTACCTAGTTTTCAATAAGATAAGAAATCGCCCGCAGAGAGTGGCTAGCGTTCCTAACTTTCAACCTGTAACTTGGCACCCTGAACTCACCCATTCTGATTTCCCATCGCATGTCCAACTCTCTATTCGAAGCGCCCAAGTACCAACGCTGGCAAGCTCTTTTGCTCGAAAACGGCCTCGATATCCACAGCGTGGAAGAAAAGTACACCCGCTACGGCCACAAGGGCCAGTTGCTATTTTCGACTGTGCTGCTCGACGCCACCACCCCCGAAGGCGACAAGATTCCCCCCATCTGTTTTCTCAAAGGGGTGGTAGTCTGTGTGCTGGTATGCCTCATCGATGAGGCCAGCGGCGAAAAGTACAACCTGCTGGTCAAGCAGCGCCGCATCTGCACCGGGGGCTACACCTACGAGCAGGTGGCGGGCATGGTCGACTTAGACGACGACAAGCACGAGGTGGCCGTCCGCGAGGTAGCCGAAGAAACTGGCCTAGAGGTGCGCCCCGAGCAGGTTATTCTCCTCAATGAAGAGCCGCTCTTCCCCTCCACCGGCACCTCCGATGAGGCGGTGTACCTCTACTACTGCGAATTGACCATGAGCCACGAGCAGATTTTCTCTTACGATGCTCAAGAGACCGGCGTCGCAGCCGAGCACGAGAAGATCTTTACCCATGTGGCAACCTTTCCTGAAGCCAAGCGCCTGATCAAGAACGTCAACGGGTTGATGAACATCTACTTGTACGAAGAGGCCATCGCAAAACAATGACGCCTTTGCGTTCGCTTCCCACCGCTTTTTTCCCTAATTTTGCCGCCTGAAATAGAGGGGTTATTCGAGATTGAGTATTCGGAATCGATTCCCCCCCTTACTCCAACTTCCGACCACGAAATGGTCTCACCTTCTTTTTATCGCCCCCCCGGATCAAGTCCAGGACAAGCATCGATCACTATTCATCGACCACTGAAAATCCTCTTTACTGACCATTGATCATTGACCACTGATCACTGAAAATCCTATTTACTGATCATTGACCACTGAAAATCCCCTTTACTGACCATTGATCATTGACCACTGATCACTGATCACTGACCACCACTGAATAAGATATGGGTTTCAAATGCGGCATCGTCGGCCTGCCCAACGTCGGCAAATCGACCCTTTTCAACTCGCTTTCGAGCGCCAAGGCTGAGTCGGCCAATTATCCTTTTTGCACCATCGAGCCCAACGTAGGCATGGTACCGGTGCCTGATCGGCGTCTCGACAACCTCACCGCCTGGGTCAACCCCAAGCAGACGGTGCCCACCGTGGTGCAGATCGTGGACATCGCTGGGCTGGTCAAAGGGGCCAGCCAGGGCGAGGGCCTGGGCAACAAGTTCCTCAGCAATATCCGCGAGTGCGAGGCCATTCTGCACGTACTGCGCTGCTTTGACGATGACAACGTGGTGCACGTCGAGGAGGGGGTCGACCCTATCCGCGACCGCGACATCATCGATACCGAGCTACAATTCAAGGACCTCGAAAGCCTCGAAAAGAAAAAGGAGCGCACCCAAAAGATGACCAAGGGCGGCAACAAGGAGGCCCTCAAGCAGGTCGAAGTGGTACAAAAGTTCATCGACCACGTGGAGCAAGGCCAAAACGCCCGCACCATCGAGGCGGCCGAGGAGGAGTGGGAGGTGGTCCAGGAGTTGGGCCTGCTCACGGCCAAGAAGGTGCTCTACGTCTGCAACGTGGACGAGGGCAGCCTGCCCGAGGGCAACGCCTACGTGGAGCAGGTGCGCGAGGCGGTCAAAAACGAGGGGGCGGGCATCTTGGTGGTGTCGGCGGCCTTTGAAGAGCAACTGACCGAATTCGAATCGGAAGAGGAAAAGCAGGAACTGCTCGAAAGCGTGGGCCTGGAAGAGCCGGGCCTGGCCAAGCTGATCCGGGCAGCCTACGAACTGCTAGGGCTGGAGACTTATTTTACCGCCGGTGAAAAAGAGGTGCGCGCCTGGACCATCCCCCGGGGCACCAAAGCGCCGCAGGCCGCCGCCGTGATCCACACCGATTTCGAGCGGGGCTTCATCCGCGCCGAGGTGATCAAGTACCAGGACATGGCCGAGTATCGCTCCGAAGCGGCCATCAAAGAAGCTGGCAAGCTACACGTCGAAGGTAAGGAGTACGTGGTCGAAGACGGCGACATCATGCACTTCCGCTTCAATGTGTAGGCAAGTATCTCCCACCTCAGCAAGCAGGAAATCAGGGCCCTACGGGAAAAGCTGCGACATGGCGCGGTGTAGCACTAGTGCTTCGCATTCGAAATTCGTAATTGAAAGTAA
>CAYVAP010000825.1:0-2352 GCA_964449365.1 uncultured Bacteroidia bacterium | reverse complement strand
CTTTGCGGTTATAACAAGGTTGGCAGCGGATGCGACAAAATGAGATGCGCCCCAACCTCACCCACATGAGCGGTATGCGAAATAAGGTATGTGCCCGCCAAGTAGGACATGGTTTCGGCACACAGTGCCTCACCAGCCCTCCATATTGAGTGCCCCAGCTCACTATATTGAGTGCCTCAGCTCCCTATATTGAGTGCCCCAGCTCCCATATTGATTGCCTCAGCTCCTGATATTGATTGCCTCAGCTCCTGATATTGATTGCCCCAACTCACTATATTGAGTGCCCCAGCTCCCATATTGAGTGCCTCAGCTCATTATATTGAGTGCCTCAGCTCCCCATATTGATTACCCCAGCCCCCATATTGATTGCCTCAGCTCCCTATATTGATTGCCTTAGCTCACCTATATGAGCGGTTGGGCACGGGCCAGCCCCTCGCGCTAGGTAGGACACGGTATCGGCTCACACGGAGTGGCTTCAGTGGGATGGCGTCATGGATACTCGCCCCGTCGCTTCGAGTTTGCGTGCCACAGGTATCAGCTCGATGGCGCGCTGCAGGGTGCGGTCGACCCCGTGGGCGACGGGATAGAAGCCATCCTCGTTGAAGAGGCGTCGCCCGATGAACGCTTTGATGCGGTTGCGGATGTATTGGCTCGATGCCTCGAAGCCTTCAGGCTCGAAGGGCACCTCTTTTTCAGCCGCAAAAGCGATGAACTGCTTTTCTAGGGCGCGGGTTACCTCAAAGTCGGCCACGAAGGCTTGCGCTGAGGGATAGCGGTCGGCAAATGCGGGGCGTGCATCGACGTATTCGAAGGAAAAACGGCGAAACAAATCATTGAGCCGCAACTGAGTGAGGTATTGGCTGCTCTGCGAGGTATCGTTGGGCACGAATACATCCGGAAAAATGCCTCCCCCACCGTACACCGTGCGGCCAGCCGTGGTCTTGTACTTGAGGGAATCGGGGAAGGTCACTTTGCTTTTGTCAAAGATTTCTCCCGATTCGAAGCGATTGGCGATCTCGCGGGCGTACTCCTCATCGCTCTTGTCGTAGGGCTTCTGGATGCAGCGCCCACTCGGGGTGTAGTACTTCGAAATCACGATGCGCACCGCCGAGCCATCGTCAAATTGCTCCTGGATCTGCACCAAGCCCTTGCCAAAAGAGCGAACCCCTACGATCAACCCTCGGTCGTGATCCTGCACTGCGCCAGAGACGATCTCGCTGGCTGAGGCGGAGCCGTAGTCAATCAAAATGACCAGAGGCCCCTTTTCGAAGGCGCTAAGCGAGGAGGTGGAGTAATAAGATTGCTTGCTTTCGGAAATGCGGCCTTCGGTGGAAACGATCATCTTGTTGGCAGCCAAAAACTCATCAGCCATCTTGTAGGCGATGGTCATGTATCCACCGGGATTGCCGCGCAGGTCGAGAATCAGTCCTTCCATGCCTTGGGCGAGCAGGCGGTTGAGGGCTTCCTTGAATTCGGCGTAGGTGGTCTCCGCAAAGCGGGTCACGCTGATGTAACCGACCTTGTCGTGCACCATATAGGCGTAGTCGACGCTATGGATGGGAATGTGATCGCGCTCGATGTTGAAGGTGATCCGTTCATCTACTCCGCGCCGGAGGATGCTTACCTTGACGGTAGAGCCTTTGGGGCCTTTGAGCAGGCGCATCACCTGGGTGTTGGTGATGCCGACGCCAGCGACATTTTTACCGTCGACCTCGATGATGCGGTCTCCAGCTTGGATGCCCAGCTTTTCGCTGGGCCCACCGGCTAGGGGAGTCTCCACGTAGATCGTGTCTTCGAGGAGGTTGAACTGGATGCCGATGCCATCGAAGCTACCCTCCATTTCTTCGGCCTTTTGGCGCATCTCTTCAGCCGGGATATAGATGGAGTGCGGGTCGAGGCCCTTGAGAATACCCTGAATAGCATCGTCGACCAAGCGGTCGTGGTCTGGCTCTTCGACGTAGTTGCGCTCGATGAAGAGCAGGGTTTTTTGCAGTTTTTGCAAGTTGCGGTCGATCGAGACCATCGAGCCTACGGGGATGCTATCTTTGATCTTGAAGCCGACCAGCAGCCCGATCACGATGAAAGCGCCCCCAAAGAGCGTATACTTGATGATTTTTCCCATAAGCTTAAAGATAGGCCATTGCCCGGGGAATTGAAAAGCATTTCTGGGAGAATGGTCCGAATCCTAACATCTCTGCCTGAGTGGTCAAATTTGGCACACTTTCGGCAGGTACTCAGCGATGGCCCGAAACGCATCGTCGGTCATCAGTGCCAGCTTCTATTTTATGCGCCTGATCTTTTTCATAGGTCGATCCCTTCTTTGGCTGGGCTTTGCGAGTGGACTCGCGGCCT
>CAYVAP010000824.1:0-2352 GCA_964449365.1 uncultured Bacteroidia bacterium | reverse complement strand
AATGGCGTAGCTTTGCCAAAAGGGCCGCCTGAACGTCGAAACTAATGACTAGTGGCAGCCGCTAAAGATCATCGCTGGGATGACCCAACTGCTGCCATCGCTTGTTGCTTTCTCCTCGTCGGCACCATCTTCGGCCTTGAGTTGGAAGGTGATGCCTACCGAAAGCGACCACTGATCGTTGCGGGGGGCCGAGGCGAGGTCATAGACCACGATATTTTCCTCCACAGGGCGGGCACTAGCTAGATTCACGTAGCGAGGACCTGTGCCCATGAGGTAGGTGCCGCGCATGTCCAGCCAAGCCCCTTCGCCCAGTCGCATCCGGAAGCCAGCGCCTAGGCCGTAGCTCAGGGTAGCGCGAGAGGCGACGGTTTCTGGCTCGGGGCAATACTCATCATCGTGATCGAGCTCGTCGAGATCATCGACATCCAGGCGCTCCTGACTCACAAACCAGCGGGTACCGACCAAGCCCTGCACATAGGCTTGGAGTGGTTGATGCACAGAGGTGATGAGACGCGCCACCCCGTGTGCCCCCACTTGGGCATTGCTGAGGGAGAGCGCCGCGTCAGAAGGGTAAGGATAATCGACCCGTACATCAAACGATTCGCGACCACCATGGTCGTAGCTAAAGTTGCCGCCAAACTGGAGGCTGATCGGGCGATCATCGCGCAGGGGGCGAGACATGATCTCGAAACTGACCCCTACGCCCGGGCGGTAGCCATTTTCGGCCAAAGCACCCGTGGGCTGAAGATAGCGCATGAAAAAGCTCATCTCAGGATGAGTGGCTTGAAAATCAGTGGCTTGATCTTCGGGAAGCTGCGCCATCAGGGAGAGGCCAAGCGGAAGGAAGATGAATAGGACGAGACATCGTAGGTAGGATTGCTGCATGGGGTTGGCATTGGGGGTGTCTGAGATATTTTCAAACAAAATACCTATTCCAAAAGCGGAAACGAAACCCAACCCGATGAATTGAGCAAACGTGTCGATGGGGCGAGCAATCGTGCCCAGGCATGATAGCGTACTTGATATTCGTGCTTGGTAGCCTTTTTTGGTAGCTTTGCGGCAGCATACGCTGCAGTGTACGCACCAATCCGAAACTCGACGGGATGATCGCATTACTTGGTGAAAATGAACTGTTGCTGCTTTTCGTGGTAGCAGCCTTGGGCTATGGCGTAGGCAGTATTCGGATTTACGGCAATCAGCTGGGCGTCTCGGCGGTGCTATTCGTGGGCCTCTTGTTTGGCGCCTTAGACAAAAACCTCCAACTCTCCAACCTGGTATTCCTGCTGGGGTTGGCCATCTTTGTCTACACCGTAGGGCTTAGTAGTGGTCCCGGCTTCATGTCGGCTTTTCAAGGCAAAGGCAAGCGCAGCCTGGGCTTTATTCTGATCATGACGATCTTGTCTGGTTTCATCGCGGTGGGCATGTACCATTTGTTTGGATTCTCCGCGGCGACTACTGCCGGGCTGTTTTCGGGCAGCTCGACCAATACCGCAGCGCTGGCGGGGCTGCTGGATTCTATCCCCAAACGCTTCAGCCAGGCCGAGCAGGAAGGACTGATCGAATCGGCGGTGGTAGGCTATTCCATCACCTACCCGATGGGCGTGGTCGGGGGCATGATCGCCATTGTGCTGACTGAGCGGCTCTTTGGCATCGATTTCAAGGGCGAGGCCAATGCCCTGCGCCACGAATACCCCATCGACAATAGCATCAACAACCTGAGCATCACGGTAACCAATGAGGAGATCCAAGGCCGGGCGGTACGCGATTTGATCAAGCAAAACGGGTGGACCGCCGTGTTTGGGCGCTATCGCCGCGGCGACGATACCTCCCTCGCCAATTGGGATACGACCTTCGTGCTCGGCGACCGCGTAGCCGTGGTGGGCCGAGACGAAGACCTCTCCGAGATCCAAGCCCTGCTTGGCGAACAAGCCGATAGCGAGATCACCCGCGAAATATCGACTTACAGCCCCCACCGGGTGTTTGTCTCCAATCCCGACGTGGCCGACAAGCGCATTGCTGCCCTGAATCTCAACGAGGATTTTTCTGCGGTGATCACCCGCGTACGCCGAGGGGACGTAGACCTGCTGGCCCGGGGGGATACCGTGATCGAGTTGGGCGACCGGATACGCTTCGTAGCGCGCGAAAAAGACGTACCCGAGCTGGTCAAGCTCTTTGGCGACTCCTATCAGGCCCTCAGTCAGATCAACCTGCTGAGCTTTGGCCTGGGCATGGCCGCGGGCCTGCTCTTGGGCATGATCACCTTTGCCCTGCCTGGTGGCATTTCTTTTCGGTTGGGCTTTGCCGGAGGTCCCCTGATCGTCGCTCTGGTGCTGGGGGCACTGCGCCGCACGG
>CAYVAP010000823.1:0-2363 GCA_964449365.1 uncultured Bacteroidia bacterium | reverse complement strand
GCGAGCCACGCTGGGAAAAAACCCTCTACCGCGATCGCGGTGGATTTCTGGCCGATGTGCTTGAAACCCCCGACAGCAACCTCATGATGGTGGGGTACTACGAAGGCCCCAACCTCACGCGCGACTTTTGGTGGATGTCTGCCTCTCCCGAGGGCGATATCAATTGGGAATGGCATCCCGAGGGACCCGACGATGAGCAGTTGACCTGCATAGACCTCTGCCCAGACGGTGGCTACATCCTCGGTGGCTATTCGGTGCCCCGCGATGGGGGCGATCCCTACGCCAAGGGGGGCGAGGACTTCTGGCTTGTCCGAACCAATCGCTATGGCCAAATCATTTGGCGCAATACCTACGGAGGGCCATTTCACGAGCGATGTACCGACGTGGTCGCCTACAGCCCAGGGGTCTACTACGCCATCGGCGAGAAGGTCAACCGCTTTACCCGCGGCAAAGACAAAGCCAACAAGGATTTTTGGCTGGTGCGGGTGCGAGAGTTGCCCGCTGACTCCATCCAACCTGATATCTTTGTGCGGACCAAAGATTTTCGTATCAACCGCAAAACGCCGACTCGCTTTCGCGCTCAGTATGAGCACGGCGATCGCTTCTTGTGGGAGTTTGGCGACGGCACCACCTCGCGCGATCCCAGCCCGCTCAAAAGCTATGACCTCGCGGGCACTTATCAGGTCAAGCTTACTGTATTTGCCAACGAAACCTGCCGCAAGACCATCACCCTCTCGCGCGAGCTAGAAGTCTGGTGAGGAGAAAGGGCAAATTCGATACGTAAAATCCGTCTCTTCGCTCCCAGTTCCTATTCTCTGTGATACATACTTCTTTTTACCTATGATTTCTCTTACCCCCGAGTTGGAATCCATTTTGTCGCCCTTCCCTGTCATCACTCGGATACCCGTACAGTGGGCCCAACTCGACGCCAATCAGCATATCAACAACGTGGTCTACCTACAGTGGGTCGAGGCTGGCCGGGTCGACTACTTCGAGCAGATCAAGATGATCGACATTGTCAACAATCCCCACGGGGTGGGGCCCATCCTGGCCTCGGCAGAGTGCAAGTACATCTACCCCCTCACTTATCCCGACGAGGTACTGATCGGTACCCGGTGTACCCAGGTGCGCGAAGACCGCTTCGTCCTAGAAACGGCCATTGCCTCTCAGCAGCATCAGCGCCTGGCTGCCCTCAACCATGCCGTGGTGATCACCCTCGATTACCAGCATCGCAAAAAGTCGCCTGTACCGCAATCTCTGCGCGATGCGATCCTTGCGGTCGAAAGCCGCATTCATGAGTAAGGCTATTTCAGACCTTCGTGTCTGCCCCCCTCCACGCCAATGCTGATGATTCGCCTACTTTTTCTGCTATTTCTTGGCCTGAGCACCCTCACCGCACGCGCACAGGCCAGACTGCCTGCCACCTGGATTGGCGACTGGACAGGTACGCTCCGCATTCTAAAGGCAAACGACGCAGTCGATCAGCTCGATATGGAGCTGCACATTCACCTGACCGATTCGCTGCATCGCTACGATTGGACCATCCTGTATCATCCCTCCGATACCGCCGTCGATCGCCGCGCCTACGAGCTGATTGGGCAGCGAGACCAAGACAACCACTTCGTCATCGATGAAAAAAATAGCATCCTACTCGACTGCTACTTCTACCAAGAGACGCTGAGCAGCTATTTTCAGGTGGATCAATCGCTGCTCCTCATCAACTACACCTATCTAGGGGGAGATTCCATGCGCTTTGAAGTGTTTCCTACCAGCACCAAACATCCAGCTCTCACCGGAGAAGACACAGATTACACGGTGAAGTCGTACCCGATCTTCCAGGTGCAGCGAGCCACTTTGCGACGCATCTCTGAGAATGACCCCTAGTGCTCTGTCAACTCCCGAATGATGGGTGATCGTTGCATCTTTTTCAACTTGACAGAGCACTAGCCATTAGTTTCGACCCGAAAAATGTGCCTCTTAGAGCTTCAGGAAGATCTTTTGAGCGATACTCATCCCTTACCCAAACTAAGGTGTGCCGTTAATTCTAGGCAAATAGCCCTGATTGGCTCTGCGCAGCCTGGGCAACTCACCTATATGAAAGGTCAGGGGTATAAGGGAAATAAGGTATAAGTAGGCTGTGCAGAACTTTTAGAAAAAATGTGTCTGGTTTTTGGACTTGATCTTTGAATGAGCAGGGCTCTGGATGTATGAATTGGATATAATCTACGAACAGATTTTCTAAGATGCGAAGCCAAGTATCAAAGCCGTCATGCCAGCACTGAGACCGCGTAGCGGTCAAACCTCTGTGGCACGGGTTATACGCCGCTTGAGCGACCTTGGAAAGGTCGTACCCCTGCTCGTGG
>CAYVAP010000822.1:0-2371 GCA_964449365.1 uncultured Bacteroidia bacterium | reverse complement strand
TATAGATGGCATCAACGACATCTTTCTCATTTCTCTCTACCTGCCCCACGACTCCCTGGATAGCTATTTTTTGCGCATCACAAGTAGATCAGGAAAGGTGATTTTCAGCAGCCAAGATCCCAACGAGATGTTTCGTGGAAGGGACTCCAACGGTAATCCGCTACGCCCACAGGTGTTGGATTATGCCTTAGAAATCACCGTAGCGGGCGTTCAGTATAGCTTCCGTGGCGAAGTAGCGGTGGTGCGTTTTTCCAGGTTAAACGACCGCGACGGAAATGCCAATTGCCGCACAGAGCATTGCGACAACTGCGTGTGGCCAGACCAGATCGATCCAAAGCGAGGAGCGATTTACCCCACCAACCAACCTATCGACGACCTGTGCCTGTAACTTGCTGCCTCAGATGGGCAAAAGCAGTGCCTCCATGGTTGCCCCTGTGAGACAAGATTATCTGGCACCTGGATCGTCAATGGCCCTCATAGCCCACGATCTCCTTCAGCTCCAGCCGAAAAGGCCCCGCCTGCTGGTCTGCGATCAGGAAGCTCAGGTGATGGATCTGGCTCTGATCGAGGGGTGGCGCGTCTGCTACCTCCCGCCCGCGAAAGCGCGGCTGAAACAGACCGAAGGGCAGCTCGATCCACTCTTCTTCGCCAGTGGTGGCAAAAGCAGCCACGTAGGCCACCTCCCCGCTCTGCTCCGAGCGCCGCAGACGAAGCTGATAGCGATGCCCATCGCCACGCAAGTGCAGGCGCAGCCCGGCAAACCGCTCCAACCTCAGCTCGCGCGCCGCCGAGCGTATGGAGGCAAAGCCGCCATTGTTTGCCAGCGACACCTCGCCGCTGAAGACCAAGCCTTCTGGGGTAAGGTCTACCTGCGACTGCGAAACCCCGCCCATCACTCCGTCATTGATCACGCGCCAATCTTGGGCCGAATCTGACACCGGTGAGACAAATCGAAAGAGAGAGAAAGTCAGTACGCTCATGGCAAGATAGAGGGGGATGGATGAGAGCATGTGCCTTTTGCCAAGGCATAACAAAAGCTTAACCATTCTGTTGCGCCTCAGGCTCAACCTAAGCAAAAACTTTACGTTTGAGAATGATTCGAAGTATGCCCGGTAGCTCATCGGCGCTGCTTCGCGCCCTGAAGGCGGTATATCCGACCGAATCGTTTCGATTTCTCAGGGCTCATTCGCGTCAACCCCACTTCATGTTTACCAATCCTCATGTGCATCCGGTTCGCTCTCTGGTATTGCCCTGGCACGATCAGGCTCAGCGCGCCAAGAATCTCATCCTTCTCATCGGCGATGGCATGGGCGCGGCTCACCTCTCGGCGGGCCTGGCCGCCAACCGGGGGCAGTTGTACCTGACCCAGTTTCAGGATATCGGCTTTGCCACTACCCATTCGGCCCACGACTTTATCACCGACTCGGCTGCGGCCGCTACGGCCAGTGCCACTGGCCACAAGACCTACAACGGCGGCTTGGGCCTGGATGCCCACATGGAGCCACAGCCCAACCTGCGCGAGATGGCGATGCAGCGGGGCATGGCTACCGGAGTGATCGCCAGTTGCTCGGTAACGGAAGCCACCCCTGCGGCTTTTGTGGCGCATCAGCCGGGGCGCATGTTTCACGAGGACATCGCCGAGGAGTACCTCGATTCAGGCATCGATTTTTTTCTGGGCGAAGGGCGGCCTTTTTTCGCTGAGCGCAGCGACGAGCGCAACCTATTGCCCTGCCTGGCTGAGCGTGGCTACCACCTGGTCGAGGATTTGGCTCAATTGGCACAGATCGAGCGCGGTCGCGTGGCGGGCCTGCTGCCTCAGATGCCCCGCTACTCGCAGGGTCGCGACGATATGCTACGCATCGGGGGTCGGCATGCGCTGCGCCTCCTTTCACAAAATCCGCAGGGCTTTTTTCTGATGATCGAAAGCTCGCAGATCGACTGGGGGAGCCACGACAACGACGCCGACTACGTGGTAGAAGAGATGCTGGATTTCGATCAGTTGGTGGGAGAGATGCTGGCCTTTGCCGTGCAAGACGGCGAAACCCTGGTGGTGGTGACCGCCGATCACGAAACCGGAGGCCTGGCCCTCACGGATGGAAACCGCGAGCAGGGCAAGGTAGAAGCGAGCTTCACCACGACCATGCACACCGGCGAGATGGTGCCGGTCTTGGCCTGCGGTCCCCAAGCCCATTGCTTCCGAGGCTTTTATGACAACTGTGCCTTGTTTCACAAGATGCTGGCGGCCTTGCAGGGGAGTCGTTTGGTGGTATAAGGATAGGCGGCACTAGCGCTTTGCATTCGAAATCCGTGATCAGGAATTCGTGATTTAAAGCGCTGATGACCAAAATTTTATACGAATTTTGAATGGTTA
>CAYVAP010000821.1:1251-2373 GCA_964449365.1 uncultured Bacteroidia bacterium | reverse complement strand
TTTGGACGAAAATGTCGGTATTGCCTGCCGAGGTGAGGTAATAAACCCCGGGGCGAGGATCGAAGTCTACGTTGCCGTAAAACTCTCCCGTGAGGTATACCTGCCCGCTATCGTTGACGGCCACAGCGCGAACCTGCTCGAAGGGACTGCTCCCCGTACCCGCCACCCACTGCATGGTGGCGTCCTGTCCTGATAAGGAAAGGCAGCTACTAAAGTTGATCAACCACACGATTAGTTGGGGGAGGTATTTCATAAGGCTAGTCGCAATCCTGTTTCATAGGCATATTACAGGCAATTCTCGATGGCCACAAAGACACTTTGAGAAAATAATCTGGTTGGCTTAAAGTGATTTTGGATAAAAATCGCTTTCTTAGAAGAAAATAAAGAGGTTTTGGTACAGAATAATCTGAAATGAATCACCAAAAGTTATTCTCGCTACTGGCATCTCTTACTCCCTCTGAAGGAGAGGGGCTGAGTGCATTTCTCCGCAAAGTGGATGCTCCTGCGGTACTGATCCCTTTGGGAGAGAGCCTGCTAGACCATCACCCTGCCTACTGCCTGGATGAGCAGGCTTGGCAGAGGGTATACGCTGCGATGTGGCCAGGAGAATATTTTCGCCCTGATCGGCTGCGCAATCGGCTCAGCCAGTTGTACCAATGGATGCAGACCTACCTGGCCGAGCTAGCCCTCGCGCATGAGCCCGAGCTGCGGCAGCGCCTTTATCTCTCCGAATTGCAGCGGCGCGGCCTAGCCCGCAACTTCGAAATCGAACTAAAGGCCGCCCGCCAATCGCAAGAGAATACCATCACCGACGAAGGTTTCTTTCATCAGTACCAATTGGCGGAGCTGGCCAACGGCTACTACGGCCTGCGAGAGCTACGCACCGAAGATGATAATCTGCTGCAAAAGCTCAGTTGGCTGGATCACTATTACTTTCTGGTGCTGCTGCGTGAAAGCTGCGAATTGCTCAACCGTAGCCAGATTTTGGGGAAGACCTACGCCGAGCGCGTCCCGCGCGAGCGGCTCGAAAGCCTCCCGCAGCGCCCCGACCTATGGGAGGTACCGTTGATTCGTGCCTATTATCGAGTCTTCGAAATGCTCAGTCAGCCCGAGCGGGCCGAG
>CAYVAP010000821.1:0-1241 GCA_964449365.1 uncultured Bacteroidia bacterium | reverse complement strand
CGCTTTTTGCCCAATGAAGCCCGGGCCCTCTACCGCCACGCCCAGAATTTCTGCATCCGTCGCATCAATCGGGGGCAGCCTCGCTACCTGGCCGAGGTGCTGGAGCTATACCAGACCCAATTGGCCTCGGGGGTGATTCTGGTCAATGGGCAGTTGGCGCACACCGATTACAAAAACATCAGCACGGCGGCCCTGCGCCTCAAAGACTTTGACTGGGCCCGGCAGTTTTTGGATCAATATCGCGAGCGGGTACCAGCCAGCCACCGAGAAAATGTGTACCAGTTTTGCCTGGCCTCATTTCATTATGAGACTGGCGACTACGAGCAGGTGCTACGCCTGCTGCGGGAGGTGTCCTTTACCGATGATTTTTACCAGATCAGTGCCCGCCTGCTGATGCTACGCACCCTCTTCGAGCGCGGCGACTGGGAGGCGCTTCCTTATTCAGTCGATGCCTTGGTGCAATATCTGAAGCGCAATCGCACGGTGTCGCGCACCGTCCGCAACCATTACCTGGCCTTTTTGAGCTACTTGAAAAAGCTAACCCGCCTAGCCGATCAGCGCTTTAGCATCGCCGATGATCAGTGGGAGAGCCAGCGGCAGGCGCTGGCTCAGCAACTCGCCGAGGTGCGAGGAGTCACCCACCTGAGTTGGCTGCGGCAGCAAGCCGAGGCGCTGAGGGTTACGCCCGCAGCGCCTTGAGGCTGATGTCGAGGCTCTTGATCGAGTGGGTGATGGCCCCCATGGAGATAAAGTCGACCCCCGTCTCGGCCACGGCTGCTACCTGGTCGAGGGTGATGCCACCCGAAGCCTCGGTTTCGGCGCGACCGTCGATCAACTCGACCGCGGTACGCATCTGATTGAGGCTCATGTTGTCGAGCATAATGCGAGTGGCTACGCCCACGGCCAGGGCTTCGCGTACCTCGTCGAGGTTGCGGGTCTCTATCTCTACTGCCAGGTCGAGATGTTGCTGCGTGAGGTAGCGGCGGCAAGCTTCGAGCGCGGCGGTGATAGACCCTGCGTAATCCACATGATTATCCTTGATCATGACCATATCGTAGAGCCCAAAGCGGTGGTTGACCCCGCCCCCGATGGCCACGGCCCACTTTTCGAAATGGCGAAAGAGCGGCGTGGTCTTGCGGGTATCGAGCAGGCGACAGCCCGTGTGGCTGATCCGGTCGACCACGAGCCGGGTGGCAGTGGCGATGCCGCTCATGCGCTGCATGATGTTGAGCAGCAGGCGC
>CAYVAP010000820.1:0-2376 GCA_964449365.1 uncultured Bacteroidia bacterium | reverse complement strand
CAATCTTGTCCATTCTTGTCTATTCTTGTCAATCTTGTCAAAAAACGAGCGCCCCAAAAGCCATCCCGTCAATCTTGTCCATTCTTGTCTATTCTTATCCAAAAACAAGCGCCCCAAAAGCACCCGCCAGCCATCTTGTTCATCTTGCCCCATCTTGCCCCATCTTGTCCAAAAACGATCGCCCCAAAAGCGCCCGCAAGCCATCTTGTCCATCCTGCCAAAAAACGATCACCCCAAAGGCTCATGGCCAGTAGGATGGCAAATCTGTCGGGCTGAGCAGGATGTGGTAAGCTGGGCAGGAATAGATATCTTTCGAGCCGATTCGAAAATACCAAATCACCTCAACTCATGCGAAACGACATGCGATGGATGCTAACTACGTTGGCCCTGGGCGTTGCCTTGCTCTTTTGGGCAGGATGCTGTACTCCCTGTGATCAAAGTAGCCTGGGAGACTTTCAGCTACAAGAAGAGTCGCTGGATTGGCTGGCCTTTGCCGATGGCGCGCCTCGGCTCTACCGCTCCAACGACGGGCAGCAAAAACTCATTACCTACAACTTCCTCCAGCAGGAGGTGGTCGATCGTCAGGAAAACTGCCGCGAAACCAACTGCGGGCTGTGCTGCGATAACTTTACCGCGCAAGCGGCTATCACTACCCTGGTGTCGGAGGACAACTTGCTCACCTTTACTCTGCGAATCGAAAAAAACTTTCTCACCAATGACGTCAGCGAGGTCAGCGGCGAGGTCGACGATGTGCTGTTTATCTCCCTCAATGGGCAAATCAATTGCGAGCGGAGCAACCTACCCGAAAATCGCCCCAATCGTACCATCGAGCTCCACAACACCACCTTTACCGAGGTCTTGGTCTGCGAAATCGCGCCTGATGCGGCTGGATCCGGGAGCAGAGAGATTTTCCGCTACTACTTTCGGCCTGGGCAGGGGATCTTAGGCTTCGAAGAAGTCAATGGGCGGGTGTGGAGCTTGCAGTGAAGCTGCCAAATTGGCAAGTGGGCTGACAGAATGGACTGCCAAGTGGTCAAAAATCCCGCCTCAGACGGTGTGGCACATTTTTCGTTATGGGCTAAGAGAATGATCGAGGTCGCTGTAACAAGCTATAAACCTAACCCACAAACTGAATCAAAACTATGTCGCTGAACATTAAACCCTTGGCTGACCGCGTGCTGGTCGAGCCCGCCGCAGCCGAAGAGAAGACTGCATCTGGCATCATCATCCCCGACACTGCCAAAGAAAAGCCTCAGCGGGGCAAAGTCGTTGCCGTTGGTCCTGGTAAAAAAGATGAGCCTACCACCGTCAAGGAAGGCGACACCGTACTGTACGGCAAATACTCCGGCACTGAGATTAACGTCGAAGGGACTGACTACCTGATCATGCGTGAGTCTGACATCCTGGCGGTTATTTAGTTCTGAGTTGGTAGTTCGTGGTTCACAGTTAATTAATCCTGAATATCGAACGCCGAGCTCTGAACATCAAAACCCAGACTTCAATCTCCGAAGTTTTCTTCCATTTTACATCACAAAACATTTCCAATAAGATATGGCAAAGCACATCGAATTCAACGTTAGCGCTCGCGACAAGCTGAAGAAAGGCGTTGACGCGCTAGCCAACGCGGTGAAAGTAACCCTCGGTCCCAAGGGCCGCAATGTGATCATCGACAAGAAGTTTGGCGCACCTTCGATGACCAAGGATGGTGTTACGGTAGCCAAAGAGATCGAGCTGGCTGATCCCATCGAAAACATGGGTGCCCAAATGGTCAAAGAAGTAGCTTCCAAAACCGCTGACAGCGCCGGTGATGGCACTACCACCGCTACCGTATTGGCTCAGGCCATGGTGCGCGAAGGTCTAAAGAACGTGACCGCAGGTCACAACCCCATGGAGCTGAAGAAGGGCATCGATGAAGCCATTCGTGTGGTCGTAGCTGAGCTGCGCAAAGTGAGCAAAGACATCTCTGGTTCCAAAGAGATCGCTCAGGTGGCTACCATTTCCTCCAACAATGATGAGGAAATCGGTAAATTCATCGCCGATGCTATGGACAAGGTAGGCAAAGATGGGGTCATCACCGTAGAAGAGGCCAAAGGTCTGGAAACCTACCTCGAAGTGGTTGAAGGGATGCAGTTTGACCGTGGCTACCTCTCGCCCTACTTTGTGACCGACACCGACAACATGACCACCGATCTGGAAGATCCGCTGATCTTGTTGTACGACAAGAAAATCTCGGCCATGAAAGACTTCCTGCCCATCTTGGAGCAGGCCGTACAGACCAGCCGTCCGCTGCTGATCATCTCTGAAGATGTAGAAGGTGAAGCCTTGGCTACCCTGGTCGTAAACAAACTGCGCGGTGGCCTGAAAGTCGCTGCCGTC
>CAYVAP010000819.1:0-2377 GCA_964449365.1 uncultured Bacteroidia bacterium | reverse complement strand
AACTTTTTACTCTGCGCCTCTGCGTGAAACAAAAAGGGGAAGTTATTCTTTGAGCTTTACTAAGGGCAAAGAACGTCGGATCGGCCCGCCGGATATTTTTTTTGACCCTGTCTATTGTGCAACAAGAAAGGTACCAAGCGGATATCTTTCCAGCCGCTTTTGGTCAAAATCATACCTCTACCTGATCGGCTCTTGGGCAGGCCACTCCGGCGAGGGCTCGGTTGGCTCGCTTTTCCCAAAAAGGCTCACCGATTGGCGCAGGATGATGATCACCCCCCAGGTAGTGATGGGCACAAACTGGCAAGCGTGTACCACCAAGCTCACCGCAATAGCAGGCTCATCGGCGATGCCGAAGAGGCCCAGCGCCATGGCGCTGAGCATCTGAAACACCCCCACGTAGCCCGGGGAACTAGGCACCAGCAGGCCAAAATTGACCACCGTAAGGGTCAGAAAGCCCGCAATCCAGGGGTCTACGGGCAGGTCGAAGGCCATGATGCCCAGGGCAAATACCACCCCTTCGATGGTCCAAACCAACAAAGAGAAGAGGATGACCAGCACGGATTTGAAATCGGCCTTGAGAAACTCCGTGGCGTGCAAAATCTTCTCGGCGATGTCGGCCATTTTGGCAAAGACACCCTCCTTGGCCCGTGCCCAATTGATCAGGGGCATGCCCACCATGCGCAGCACGATCAGCCCTGCGATCCCCCCCAAAAAGATGGCCGTAACCAGATAGGTCGTATTCTCCAGCCAGTCGTTGGCGGCCAGTTGGTCGCCCGCCAGCCAGATCGAGAGCACCAGCAGCATGACCAGGGCCAGGCCGTCGAGGATCTTCTCGGTCAGCACCGATGACATGGAGGTAAACTTGTTGACCTTGGTCTCGCGGCTGAAGTAAAGCATGCGGATCACCTCGCCACCCCGAGCGGGCACCAGGTTGTTGCCCGCAAAGCCGATGATGAGGCTGTTGAAAAACTTAGCGAAGCTGATGTCGGGGAAGTTGCTCAGCATCAACTGCCAGCGCCAGGTGCGTACCAAAAAGGAGGTTAGGTAGATCGCCACCATGAGCAGAGGATAGGCCCAGTTGATCTTGCCCATCGCGGCAAAGGCCGCACTGAAGTCAACCTTCTGCATCAGATAGACGATCGAAGCGACCGATACCAAGATGCCAAAGAGGCCAATGAGTTGTGTTTTGTATTTTCCCATGAGACAGTGATCAGTGATCATGGATCAATGATCAGGATAGAGGTTTTACGTTGGGTGGGGTCAGCGCGGTCGTCCCGACGAAGAACGCTGAACCCCGAACTTTTCACTTTCAACTTTTCACTTCGAAACCCGCTCCTCTTCCCTACGCAGGCGCTCAGCTTCTTCGCGGCTGCTGTAGATATTGTCGACCACGTAGAAGGGGCGTTGCTTGACCTCGTAGTAGATGCGGCCCAGGTATTCGCCCAGGATGCCCATGATGATGAGCATGATGCCACCCAGGAAAAACATGCCTACCGCCAGGGTAGCCAAGCCAGGGGTGTCGCTGGGGGAGTAGCCTAGGATTTCGAAGTCGAGAATGCGGTGGATAATGAAAAAGATGCCCGCCAGGAAGGAGGGGATGGCGATGATAAAGCCGATGTAGGTGGCCAGCTTGAGCGGGAAGGTCGAGAAGTCAAAAATCCCATCCAGGGCGAGCTTGACCAGCTTTTTGAAGGTGTACTTCACCTCGCCGGCGTTGCGCTCGGCCCGCTCGTACTTCACCCCGATCTGCTTGAAGCCTGCGTAGGCCCGCAGCCCGCGCACAAAGCGGCTCTTCTCGGGCATCTCTTTGACCAGGGTGTCGACCACCTTGCGGTCCATCACACAAAAGTCGCCGCTGTCGAGCGGGATGTCGATGTCGCTGATCATGCCCAGCACCCGGTAAAAGGTCTTGTAGGCGATTTTTTTAAAAAAGCCCTCCTTGCGCTTGGTGCGCACGGCATAGACCACGTCGTAGCCTTCGCGCCACTTCTCCAGAAAGCGGTACAGTTCTTCGGGCGGGTCTTGCAGGTCGCCGTCCATGATCACGACGGCGTCGCCGCGCGCCGCCTGGATACCCGCCGAGATGGCGGCCTGATGGCCAAAGTTGCGGCTGAAGGTTACGATGCGAAAGTGCTCGTCCTTCTCCGCGATTTCGCGCATCATGAAGGCTGAGCGGTCTTTGGAGCCATCATTGACCAGCACCACCTCGTAGGTGTCGCCCCAGGAAGGAGCCGCCTTGGTCAGCCGGGTGTAGAGGAGGTCGAGGTTTTCTTCTTCGTTGTAAATGGGAATGACGATGGAGATCATGGGATCAATTATCAGGGGTCAGTGGTCAATGATCAGTAAAGAGGGGGTGATCGGGGTGATCGGGGTGATC
>CAYVAP010000818.1:1277-2379 GCA_964449365.1 uncultured Bacteroidia bacterium | reverse complement strand
CAATGTGTTCTCTTGCAGATTGCACGGGTGCATGTAATTCGAAATCCTGCGTTGAGCCAAGCCAGCGAACGACCGTCTTCACGAGTTCGTCAGGAAATGATACCTACTTCTCCCTTTTTCGTTCAAGGGGGGGCAGGTCTATTTTTCCTCGCGGGTAACTCCCTCGTTTCAAATGGCGCTCAGGGATGCGGTTAGTTGGTTCGCATAGGGTAAAGAAAAACGCAGAGAAGAAATTTTGGGTGGTGTCTCGGATTGGTTGTTCGCTGCTCCGGAAATACTGATCATTATACTACGTGGCGTAAGGATTGTAGAGTTGTAAGACACTATAACTTATTGATAACAAGGCCATTCAATCAATCAACCACTCTCCCATTCAACCACTTTGAAGTATAGTGCCTTCAAGGAGGTCAACAGCCAATTTCACCCACCACCGGCTCGTTCGTGTAGGTGAGCGACCATCGGTCTTTACGACTAACCCATTGACCGTAGTGAATACGGTGCCCATTTATTAACCAACGCAACATCTAATCCAATGAACGCCATTTTTCTTCGATTCTTCCTCTCCGCAAGCCTTTGGTTTGGCTGGGTGCTACAAGCTCAAGACAGCCTGATGACTCAGCCCCGCCTCGTCAGCAAAAAAGGGGAACCCTACCTACCTGAAGCCGGTGATTTCTCATTAGGTATCGACGCCACACCAGCCCTGCGGTACGTGGGCAATTTTTTCAATGGCAATACCGACAACACGGCTCCCTCGCCTTTGTTTCCCAATCAGTACCTTGCCTTGCAGGGACGCTACTTTGTCGACGCCAACACTGCTTACCGAGGTGTGGTACGAATCGGCGTCAACCAGTCTTCTAATCGCAGCGAAGTCCCCGACCTCACCGACGAAGACGGCGAAGAGACGGTTACAGATATCGTACGCACCCGTAGTTCTCTGATAGTCATCGGCGGTGGCCTCGAAAAGCGGCGTGGCAATACCCGTATCCAGGGGATTTATGGCGGGGAAGCCTTGATTGGTTTTGGCAATAGAACCAGCGGGCGTGACTACCAGATCGGCAACACGACCTACCAATACGGCAACGACATCGAGGATGAACTGCCC
>CAYVAP010000818.1:0-1267 GCA_964449365.1 uncultured Bacteroidia bacterium | reverse complement strand
GCCCGAACAACTTCATCGACGAGAACACCTTCGACGAGAGCACCGGCGCCGTCACGCCCGGTCCTGACGGCCTGCCCGACGACTACCACCGCAGCGAGTCGCAGTCCGACCCGCGCTTCCTGTATGTGCTGCGCGGCCTCGCCGGCGTCGAGATTTTCTTGTTTCCCAAGATGTCGCTGGGCATCGAGTTTGGTCTGGGGCTAGCCATCGAGCGGCAAGGCGCAGGCGAAACCACCACCGAGGTATATGACTCGGTAGAAGACGAGATCGAGACGATCACAGAAACCAATCAAGAAGCCAGCGCCACCACCACCATCGGTTTTGATACCGACAACAACAATGGCGCCTTGACCCTGAACTTTTTTTTCTGAGGCTGAGTAATGGGATAAATTCCCCCAGCCTCAAACCCTCAAACTCAGCCCGACCTCTGGTGCAGCAAAGCCCTGATGAGTGCATCATCAGGGCTTTCGCTTGCCTGGAAGGGGATTTTTGAGTAGGTTGAAGGAGTGTAGAGGAGCGAGGCTGCGGTGCCGAGAAAGATCAACGCAGTTGCTGCGGACTGCAGCCAGATGGCCTCGGATCTAGACATTTAAAAAGAACTCACATGCCTACTACTGCTACTACCACCTCTCGATCTATCTCAGATTTCCGGCTGGAAGTACCTGAGACTTTCAACTTCGCCTTCGACGTGATCGATCAGCGCGCCATCAGCGATCGGCAAAAGCTGGCCATGATTTGGCTCGACGAGCAGGGCCAGGAGCTACGCCTCACCTACCGCGAACTGAGCCTGCAATCCAATCGCATGGCCAACTATCTCCATACGCGCGGCATCGGCAAAGGCGACTACGTGATGCTGATGCTGCCCCGCATACCCGAGTGGTGGATCGCCGTAGTTGCCCTGATCAAACTGGGGGCAGTGGCCTGCCCTTCGGCTATCTCTATGCGGCCCAAAGACATCGTTTACCGCTGCCAGAAGGCCGAGATCAAGGCCGTGATCACCGATCTCGAAAACCACAACAAGGTGGACGAAGTGCGCCATCAGATCGATTCGGTCGAGCATTTTTTGCTCACTGATCGCGGAGCCAACCGCGAGGGCTGGGACAACCTGGTCGATGAACTGCGTCAGGTGCCTGATCAGCTCGACCGCAACGCCATAAATCCCGATCCCTTGTATAGCGATCCTATGCTGATCTACTTCACCTCGGGCACCACCGGCTACCCGAAAATGGTGATGCGCCGCAACTCCTACGCCATGGCCCACCGGGTC
>CAYVAP010000817.1:0-2387 GCA_964449365.1 uncultured Bacteroidia bacterium | reverse complement strand
TGAAGCCCTACACGGAGATGTATGCCGAGGAGTTAGCCCGTGCCGCCGAACTTCGTGGCAAAGCGGCCGCACTGCCCGAGAACTCTGCCCTCACCATGTAAGCATATCTGCAAAGTGGGCAGCAGCATGATCCCGAATCTGCCGGGGTCAAAGGCGACAAATTGGTGGGCGACTACTACGTTTCTTACGCCCACCTGCACCATCAAGAGGTATCACGCCTGATGGACGAGCAGGGCCTAGACAAGAAAACTGCCGAAAAGCAGGCTCGCACCACGCAGGCCATCAACGAGATGACCATCAAGTGGGAGCAAGACGACCCCGATACGGTCGCGCTGTGGAAGCGCATGAATAGCTGGGTCTACGCCGCTTATGAAGACACCTTTCAGCGGCTGGGGGTGCATTTCGATCGTTTTTACTACGAATCGGAAGTCTACCAGCGTGGCAAGGAGGCAGTGCAGGAAGGCCTGGAGAAAGGCGTTTTTTATCGCGATGAAGATGGCGCGGTGAAGGTCGACCTGACCGGTGAGGGCCTGGACCAAAAGGTGTTGCTGCGGGCCAATGGCACCTCGCTCTATATCACCCAAGATTTGGCTATTGCCGCTGACAAGTTTGGTGAATTTGGCATGGATAGGTCTATCTACGTGGTGGGCAACGAGCAGGACTACCACTTCAAGGTGCTATTCAAGATCCTCGCCAAGCTGGAAAAGCCCTACGCCGATGGCCTCTTTCACCTCAGCTACGGCATGGTAGACCTGCCCAGTGGCAAGATGAAATCGCGCGAGGGCACCACCGTAGAGGCCGACGATCTGATGGATGAGATGATCGAGCGGGCAGCCGCAGAGACCGAAAAGCTGGGCAAAACTGAGGGCCTGAACCCCGAACAGATCAGCGACCTACATCGCAAGATCGGGCTCGGAGCCCTGAAGTTTTTCTTGGCTAAGGTCGACCCCAAAAAGCGTATGCTCTTTGATCCGCAGGAGTCGATCGACATCCATGGCCAGACGGCGACCTTCATCCAGTATAGCTACGCTCGGACGGCGGCCTTGCGCCGCAAAGCGGAGGAGGTGCGGACTTTTCTGGCCGATCAACCCACCGAAGATTCCCTCACCACAGACGAAAGGGCCCTGATTTTGCGTATATTTCGGTATCGAGAGGTGTTGCATGAAGCCGCAGAAAACTACAACCCCAGCTTGCTGGCCAACTATGCCTACGATCTGGCCCGGGAGTTTAACCGCTTTTATGGCGGGGAGAAGATCCTGCAAACCGAAAAGCCTCACACCTCTGCGTTTCGCTTTGCGCTGGCCCAGCTAGCGGGGCAAGCAATGGCCGAGAGCCTGACCCTGCTGGGCATCGAGATGCCTGAGCAAATGTGAGCCCAAGCCGCGCGATCAAAAGTTCTGCCTCCCCGTTGCGGAACCATGGCCGGAAACTTGTACCTTTGAGTGGAACAATCTTTCATTTATGCTACGCTACTTCATCAGTCGGGAGTTTTTTCTCACCATTTTGGGGCTCATCGCTGCCGGGGTGCTGGTCTACCTGCTGATTTTTATGCTCATCTTGCCCGCCTACACCCGACACGGCAAAGGGCTCACGGTGCCAGACGTGACCAACCTGTCTATCGATGAAGCGATGGCCATGCTGGAGGATCAAAACCTCGAGCCCCAGATCGCCGATTCTGTGGCCTTGCCATGCTCCTGCAAAAAAGGCCAGCGTGGGATGGGGCGGTATGTGGTCAAACAGTATCCGCAAGCCTACTCGCGGGTCAAGTCCCAGCGCCTCATCGCCCTGACGGTGCCCATGCTCAACCCTCAGGAGGTAGAGCTGCCCAACATCATCGAGACCGAGGAAAACGAGGAAAGCATCTCCGAATCGGATGCCCGTAGCCGATTGCAAACCGTCAATTTGTGCGTAAAAAACACCATCGAGCGCCCCTCCGAATCTGATGTGGTGCTCGAAGCCCTGTACGATGGAAAGAAAGTCATGCCCGGCGAGAAACTCCCCTACTGTGCCGAAATCACCCTGGTGGTAGGCTCGGGCAAAGGCACCGCTCGGGTACAGATTCCTGACCTGGAAGGCTACCCTTATGAAGAGGCCATCTCCATTCTCAACAACTATGGCTTGGGGGTAGGGGTCATCCTCTACGATCCCAAAGGCCCCGAAGATCAGAGTGGATTGGTCTACGACCAAAATCCGCGACCTGGCTTTGCCGACTCCATCCGAGTGGGTGAGTCCGTCGACCTCTATATCTACGGCGCAGAGCCCACCACCCAAGAAGGGGTCATCATGGAGAAGGTGCAGGGAGACCAGGGGGATGAATTTCCTCCAGAGGAAAGCTAAGTAACGATCCAAAAATAAGTAATGCCGCTACGCTTGATCCTTCGCACCAT
>CAYVAP010000816.1:0-2396 GCA_964449365.1 uncultured Bacteroidia bacterium | reverse complement strand
CGTCTGTGAGCATAGCCCAAAAAAATAAGGGTGTCTAAACGACTACCCTGATTCTATTTGTGTCAGTTAAATTTAAGCAAAAATAGCAAACTATTTTGTAAGATGCAACCGTAGAAATCGATCTCGCTCTAGCGTAGCACCTCAAGATCTGGACGCTGCCGACGCAGCTCTGCCAAATGGTTGGGAGGAATGGCCGTCTCGCGCACATCGAGGTGCTGCAGCGCAGGCAATTGTGCGATGGGCGGAAGCTTGGACAGCGGGTTGCGCCGGGCGCTGAGGGTATGCAGGTCAGCGAGGTGAGACAGGTCGGGCCACTGGGAGAGTTGATTGCGGTCGAGGTTGAGGTGGCGCAGTCGAGGCAGGGCTGGCAGGGGCTCAAGGTCCAGCGGTGTGCCTAGCTGCAAGGTCAATCGCTCCAGGTGCAGCATCGGTGGTAGAGGTAGTGATGCTGACAAGAGGCTCAAGCTCAGATGTAATGCTGTGAGGGTCTCGATTTCGGCTAGACACTGTAAGCTTTCGGCGGTCACAGGCGTGAGGTACAAGGCCGAAAGGGTCGGCAGATGGGTCAAGGGATAGAGATCATCCAGCAATACTTGCTTGATATACAAGGTTTCCAGTCGAGGTAGCGGTTCCGTGCGCCATGAGCTTAGATCTTGCAGCCGTTTGTTGCCCGATAGTGCCAACCAACGCAGAGGGGCCTCCTGTGCTAGCTGAGGCAAATTAGCCAAGTAATTGTGGGCTAGGTTTAGGCTTTCTAAGTGGACCAGACTGGTCAGAGGCGGTGCTTGTACGATCAGATTATGCGAAAGGTCTAGGGATCGTAAGCTCACCAGAGCAGAAAGGGCCTCTACTTCGTCTAGCTCATTATCGCTGAGGTCGAGCTGTTCCAGGCTGTCGGGTAGCGCAGCAGCGTCGAGCGAAAGCAGCCTATGTCCCACCAAAGAGAGGCGACGCATACTCGAAAAGCCAGGCAAATCAGGACATGCGGTCAGGGAGGGAAGGCCACGCTCTGCTAGCAGAGAAACGTCGAGCACCAGATCTTCTACCTTAGATTGGGCCAGTTGATGTAGCCAGGTACTCAGTGGAGCAGGCATAAGGCAAAGTTTGCAGGGAAATAACGAATGAAAAGAGCTCGAAGTTGGAGACGCTGGTAATTATTCGTACGAAATGCCGTAGGTATTAAACAAACATCAATTTTGTATCACGCTTCGGTACACGGGCTTGCTATGCTCGGCATCCCTCGCCTGAGATGGTCGCGCAGAGGGCAAAAAAGACGCAGAGAAGCGCGTTCACGCTTAAGCCCCTCTCCCGCGATTTTTCCCCATACTAACCCCTACGATCTACTACCCCAAGGGCATGAACGTCCGGAGCGCGCCTTGCGATCCTAGCCGGTCATGCTGAAAGGTTACCCTTCGTTTAGCTTCTTCAATATGTCGATTACTCTTGTCTGGCTTATTCCAACTGTTTGTGAAATATCAGCTACCGATGTATCTTTCTTCGTCAACTCCATCACTTGTAGAACGATTCCTATGCCTTCTTCCCTACCTTCTTCTCTTGCGGTATCCAGTGAGCTTTTCAAATCTCGATAAGACTTCAAACTCTCTTCGTAAGCTCTTACCTCTTCGGGGCTAAACTTCGCAATCTCTGCCACTTCAAACAGCTTTTCAAATATCCTTTCCCTCAATTCATCAGGCAATCTGTCCAGCTTGTTCAGGTTCCTGATCACGTACATCCATTTATCAAAGCGGGTCTGTAATTCTTTGATGCCCTTTTGAAACTTGGGCATTTCCAAATAGACAAAAGTCAGTTTATCGTAAAACACTTTGCAGGTTTCAATATCCGCCAGTTTTACATCGTAGCGATATTTGTGCTTTTCGGCTTTGTCTGCATCGAATACAAAATCTAAGATGGCGACCGTATAAACTGCCCTCAGCTCAAAGATCCAATCTGAGCCTTTTTTAGCCTGCTCTCTGATTGGAAAAGTCGAGTAGTAAACAGTCCTGTCCTTGAAGAATTTTTGCTTGGTTTCTTGAAGCTTTACGATGAACTTTTCTCCCTTTTCATTTTCACAGTATAAATCAAATACTGCTTTCCTATCTTCTTCGCTGCTTCCCAGTTTGTCCGACTTGAGGTAGTTCAACTCAGTGATCTGGCCTTGCTCGTTTTTGAGCAGTTCGTTTAGGAAGTCTAGTAACAGATCTTTGTTTGGCTCTTCTCCAAATAGCCGCTTGAATCCGTAGCCGGTAAAAGGATTTATGTATTTTTCTTTTGTCAGTGCCATGGTCTGTTTGTCTGTTCACTCAAAGATACGGAACTGAAATCAAGCGGAAAAAGGAGGGATTTTCCTGACTATCACGTTTTCGGTTGGTAGCTATAAAAAGCCACTGAATCGAGTT
>CAYVAP010000815.1:0-2396 GCA_964449365.1 uncultured Bacteroidia bacterium | reverse complement strand
ATGAGCTGATCGTGGATCACACCCCGAACGAACGGATCCCCTGCGCCGATACCAGCGCAGTGCATCGGGTGATGATTCGGTGATGTCGTTTCGGCTGGCAAAGCTCACGGGCGTGATGTCGTTTCGGCTTACAAAGCCTCACGAGCCCCCAACATGAAGGGCTGGTGAGGCACTGTGTGCCGAAGCCACCACTTCGGCTGGCAAAGCCTCGTGCGCGGCTAGCGCCATAAAATCCGATTTTTTCATCATGATTTGATTGTTTCTCGCTAAGCTGGCAATTTTAGACTAGATTCACATTGCGACATTTTGAGATGCGCCCCTAAGTCAATTGATCAGCGCTCGATGAGCACTCGTTTTGGTACCACTCTTAATACCTATTCACATGAAAAAAAGCATTTTTGCCCTGTGCCTAGTGGGCTTCTGCTTGAGCACCTTGGCGCAAAGCACCGTGTTCGTTTCTGGCACCATCACCCATCCAGTGAGCGAATCTATCACCTTTTATTACCTGCCTAGCCCCCTCCACGAGGAGCTCGAGCGCTTCAAGACGGTGGTGGGAGACGATGGCTCCTTTAGCCTGGAAGTGATCGTCGATCAGGCGCGGGAGGTGACCCTGCTGCACGGTCGGGAGCAAGGTAGCATGTTCCTGCACCCGGCAGACGAGGTCGAAGTTACCTTCGATACCCGCGAATTCGATGAGACGCTCCGCTTCTCCGGCGAAAGCCCCGGGGCAGTGGCTTCCAATTTCCTGGCTCAGGAGTTCCTGATCATGGATGATGGTCCAGCCATACGCGACTTTCGCAAGCTCCTGAGCCAAAGTAAAAGCGTTGAGGCGATGAATCGCGTATTTCAAAATCGGCTGGATCAGCGCCGTCAGCTTTGGGAAGCCTACCAGCAAGAGCATGAGATTTCGGCGGCGTTTCAGGCGCACATGACGTACACCCTCACCTACGCAGGCTACCTCAGCCGCATGCAGGCCCCGATGTATCTGCGCTATTACCAAAAGCTGGAGCCCGCAGAAGCCATAGAGATGCCTGAAGACTACTATGCTTTTCTCGAAGAGGTGAAGCTCAACCAGCCCGAGGCCATCCAGGTGGACGATTACCTGAGCTTTTTGGAGACTTTTCTCAACCACAAACTGGAGCCGGAAATCGCCAAGTCGGACGATCAGGTTGCTATGCTTTGCGACCTCGCCAACCAGTATCTCGAAGGAGAAGTAAATGCCGTGGTGCAAGCCAGCATCATCAAAGATGCCCTCACCTACGGCAATCCGCTGCTGGTAGAAGAGCAGTATGCTTCGCTGCTCGACCTTGAAGCGGGCGAAGCCTACCACACCCTGCTCAAACCGGTGCATGAAGCGGCGATGAAGCTGGCTCCCGGTCAACCTGCGCCAAAGTTTTCTCTCATCAGTGCCGAAGGAGAGAAGGTATTGCTCAGTGATTTTCTTGGCAAAATTGTTTACCTCGACTTTTGGGCCAGTTGGTGCGGACCCTGCCGCCAAGAGATGCCCTACTCGCGCGAGCTGATCGAAGCATACGCCGATGAGCCCGATATGGTCTTTCTCTTCATCTCTATCGACGATGACATAGATGCCTGGCACACCGCCCGCCAGGAAGAAAAGCTCGATGGGGTACATCTTTACAGCCAGGGCTTTGGCTCGGATACGCCCCAAGCCTACCACGTCAACGCCATTCCCAACTACTTCCTGATCGGTCGCGAAGGGGAAATCCTCCATCCTGCGCCTCCTCGTCCTAGCGGTCGCGAGATCCGCAAAGTGCTCGATCAAGCCCTGGCCGACGGGCAACGGTAGCATATTCTGAGGGGCTCTGAAGCGCTACGCATAAGGTGACCCCGGATAACCCTGGGGTCGCCTTTTTGCTTCTTTTCTTCACGTCAGCTCCGTCGGTCCCTCGGGCAGCGTTTCCTGCTCGACTTTGACTCACTCCCGCAGCCTGCGCTGCTTCAGGTACGCCACCAACTCCGCTGGGCGATCGGTCATGATGGCATGCGCGCCGTGGTCGATCAGGCGACGGCTGGGCCTTCCTGCCTTGTGCGACGATGGGTGGCGCACTAGTGCTTTGTATTCGAAATTCGTAATCAGGAATTCGCAATTTAAAGCGCTGATGACTACAACTTTATGCGAATTTCGAGGTTAATTCCCATACTACTGGACATGAGCCTTTGGTGCGCTCGTTTTTGGACAAGATGGACAAGATTGGACAAGATTAACAGGATGGCTTTCAGGTGCTTATGATCCTGTGAATCTTGAAATCACACTACTGGACATGAGCCTTTGGTGCGCTCGTTTTTGGACAAGATGGACAAGATTGGACAAGATTAACAGGATGGCTTTCAGGTGCTTATGATCCTGTGAATCTTGAAATCACACTACTGGACAT
>CAYVAP010000814.1:0-2401 GCA_964449365.1 uncultured Bacteroidia bacterium | reverse complement strand
ACTTTCAATTACGAGTTCCTGATTACGAATTTCGAATGCGAAGCACTAGACATCATCGACCCATTTAAGCAGGATTTCAGGATTCACAGGATCACAAGCACCTGCAAGCCGTTTTGTTAATCCTGCCAATCTTGTCCATCCTGTCCCTGTCCACCCTATCAAAAAAAACAAGCGCGCCAAAGGCTCATGTCCGCCAATATGGCGGCTGACCTCTCCTCCCCCCCAATCGCTTGATATTCTGACCACTCGCGCAAATCCGGTTGATTTCCCCCGCCAGAACTCGTAATATGGCAGCTATACCGACACGATCACGCTGAGAAGCAGCGCAGATTATGCCCATCATCACCTTGACTTCAGACCTGGGAGATAGCTCCCATTATCCGGCCATTATCAAGGGCGTGATCTTGTCGCATTGCCCCACGGCGATCCTGGTCGACGTGACCCACAACATCTCCTCCTTTGATGTGATGCAGGCGGCTTATTTGCTACGGCACACCTTTCCGGCTTATCCGCCGGGTACGATCCACCTCATCGCGGTCGATCCCGAGGGCAACAGTCAGCCCGAGGGCGTGGTGATGACCTATCAGCAGCAGCACTTCATCGGGCCAGACAATGGTACGCTGAGCTTGATTGCTGCGGGTCAGCAACACGCCGGTCACGCCATCACACGAGAAGATTTGCTGCGTACCATCTACCCCCGCTCTTTTCGGGCGGCCTGGGTGTTGGGGCCAGCCGCAGCCTTTCTGGCTAATGGGGGCAAGGTCGCCGAACTGGGACACGAGATCGATCTGCAAGACCTGCGCTGGGGAGAGCCCAGCTACTCCGGCAATTGCCTGCGGGGCAAAATCATCCACATCGACAAGTTTGGCAATGCCATCACCAATATTCACCGCGGAAACTTTCTTCAAATCAAGCAAAATCGCAGATTCGAAATCTTCATTCGAAATATTCGTCTGCGTCGTATCGTGAATACCTACGCTGATGTCGCAAAGGCTGATGCCCTGGCGATATTTGGTGAAGGAGATCATCTGGAAATCGCCATGCGCGAGGCTTCAGCCGCAGAGCTGCTGGGGCTCAAGGTGCACGACATGATCACCATCGAATTTACGGGGAGCGGCTGAGTGCGTGTAGCCCTCCTCGGCGGGGGAATCGGAGGCTTCCAAACTCCCACCGGATTTTACCAGTGAAGCAAAGGTTCCCCCTTCGTATCTAACAACCTGTATCTTTGCGCTACTTGCAGAAGGTCGCTCTTGAGAGAAGTTATGGCTAACGAAGCACACACCCCTACCGTCCTGATCGCCCGTTTTCCAGAAGGGAATCGCTCCCATCAGAGGGCGGACGAGCGTACCATCATCAGCCAGGTGCTCTCTGATGGGGTCAATGCCCAAGAGGTAGTGGTGTACGATGCGGGCTACTCCGAAGAGGGGGCTATTCCGGTGCTGGCTCAGGAGGGATTCGACCCTGATCAGGTAAATCTGCTTCACCTCTCGGGCAGCCCCTTTGCCTTTGGCGACACCCCCCTGGGCAGTCAGGAGCGGCATCAGCAGGCACAAGCGTTGCAACGCCTGAGCGAGAGCATTCGCTACTATCGCTCGCTACAAGTGGTAGTGCTCAGTGGCGGCGAACACGAAGAACTGGTCCGGCAGCTATTGCTCATCGGGGTGCCCATGGTCCTGAGTTTGCGCCCCAACAACGACCTGCCTGAGCAGATAGAAGCTTTTTATGCGGGCCTGGCGGCGGGGCAATCGGTGCGCCAAACCTTGGAGATGCTTTCCGATGCCTACCCGGAGTGGGAGTTGGGCTTTCACGAAATCAACTATGATCCCGAGCGAGAAGCGCTGTATTGGGATCCCAACCGCTATCCCGAGGGCCCCAATTGGCTACATGGCCTGGTGTACCGCGAAAATCAGTGGCGCAGCCTCACCTGGCGCTTGCGCAATCCGCTGGTGATCCCGCTGAGCGAGCGCCGCCGCTGGGAGCGCCGTGGCGACCGCAGTCGCCGCCGAGAGCCTTCCGACCCGGCCTACACTACTCTGCTGAGCACCATCACCCGCGAGGGTGATCCACCGACGCGCGAGGAGAATCTAGAGGTGCGTGGCCGCTCGCGCGCCCTGAGACGCGGGGCCCAAAAGTCGCGCGAATTGCGCGAGCGCGCACAGAAAAAACAACAAACTTATAAGCGACGCCGCATCGCGCTCATCGTAGCGGGCATCATGGCCCTGATCGGTCTAGTGGCTGGCCCTTTTGTGCTGGAATCATTCAACCGAGGCCCTGAACTACCAGCCAGTGTGCCCCCTTGCCCGTTTCCCCAGCAAGAGGATACCTACCGGGCGCTGGTCTTGCCGAGCAAACAGACCCCAAACTGCAACGGCGGCGCGGCATACCTGGCTGAGCGCTTGAT
>CAYVAP010000813.1:531-2408 GCA_964449365.1 uncultured Bacteroidia bacterium | reverse complement strand
TCTGTCGCTACAAGACCCTGCAAGGCTATCAGGTGAAGCGCAAAGGCGGATGGGACACCCACGGCCTGCCGGTAGAGCTACAGGTCGAAAAGCGCCTGGGCATCACCAAGGAGGACATCGGGAAGAAGATTTCCATCAAGGAATACAACGCCGAGTGCCGCACCGACGTGCTCAAGTTCAAGGACCTCTGGGATGACCTCACCCGCAAGATGGGCTACTGGGTCGATCTGAATGATCCATACATCACCTTCGAAAACGACTACATCGAGTCGGTCTGGCACCTGCTCAAGCGCCTCTGGGAAAAGGGACTGCTTTACAAGGGCTTCACCATTCAGCCTTACTCGCCCGCCGCAGGCACCGGCCTCAGCTCCCATGAGCTGAATATGCCCGGCACCTACAAAAACATCAAGGACACCTCCGTTACCGCGCAGTTTGAGCTGAAGCGGGTCGAGCATCCCATCTTTGAACAGTTGAGGGCCGATGAGCCGGTCTATGCCTTGGCCTGGACCACTACCCCCTGGACCCTGCCGAGCAACACCGCTCTGGCCATCGGGGCGGGCATCGAGTACCTGCTGGTACGCACCTTCAACCCCTACACCCACCGCCCCGAGGCGGTGATCATCGCCAAGGATCGCCTGTCGAGCTACTTCAACGAGAAGGCCGCCGACCTGAGCCTAGCCGACTACGAGCCGGGTGGCAAGCTCATCCCCTACGAGATCGTGGCCGAGTACCGCGGCGAGCAGTTGGCTGGGCTGGAATACGAGCAACTGCTCTCCTATGTCAAGCCCGAGAAGCCCGCCTTTCGCCTGATCACGGGCGACTTCGTCTCTACCGAAGACGGTACCGGCATCGTCCACATCTCGCCCACCTTTGGGGCCGATGACTTTTACGTGGCGCGGCAGCACGACATCCCGCCCCTCATGGTCAAGGATGCCGACGGTAATCCCACGCCGCTGGTGGACAAGCAAGGCAAGTTCGTCAAAGAAGTCACCGACTTTGCCGGGCGCTACGTCAAGGACTACGGGCAAGTGGAGGAACGCTCTGTGGACGTGGATATCGCCATCAAGCTCAAGGAAGAGAACAAGGCCTTCAAGGTCGAAAAATACGAACACAGCTATCCCCACTGCTGGCGCACCGACCGGCCGGTGCTCTACTACCCGCTCGATAGCTGGTTTATCAAAACCACCGAGATCAAGCATAAGCTGATCGCCAAAAACCAGGAAATCAACTGGAAGCCTGCCTCCACCGGCACCGGGCGCTTTGGCAACTGGCTGGAAAATCTGGTAGACTGGAACCTCTCGCGCTCGCGCTACTGGGGCATTCCTCTGCCGGTGTGGCGCAGCGAGGATAGCCAAGAAGAGAAATGTATCGGCTCGGTAGCCGAGCTGAAGACCGAGGTAGAAAGAGCCATCGCCGCCGGGCTGATGAGCCAGGATTTTGCCGATCACTACTTCACTAACCTGGACCTGCACAAGCCCTACGTAGACGACATCGTGCTGGTAGGCCAGTCGGGCCAACCCCTGCGCCGCGAAAGCGACCTGATCGACGTGTGGTTTGACTCGGGCTCTATGCCCTTTGCGCAGTGGCATTATCCCTTCGAAAACCAAGACATCTTCCAGGCCAATTTCCCCGCCGACTTTATCTCCGAAGGAGTGGACCAAACTCGGGGCTGGTTTTTCACCCTACACGCCATCGCGGTGATGCTGGAAGATAGCCCGGCTTTTAAAAATGTGATTTCAACCGGATTGCTGCTTGACAAAGACGGGCGCAAGATGTCCAAGCGCCTGGGCAACGTGATCGATCCCTTCGAGACCATCGAGACCTACGGGGCCGACGCCACGCGCTGGTACATGATGGGCAATTCGCAGCCCTGGGAA
>CAYVAP010000813.1:0-521 GCA_964449365.1 uncultured Bacteroidia bacterium | reverse complement strand
TGGACGACTACGAGCCGACGCGCTCGGTGCGGGCCATCGACTACTTTGTGCAGGAGCAGCTCTCCAACTGGTACGTGCGCCTCTCGCGCCGCCGCTTCTGGGAGGGCGATCCGGCCGCTTTCCAGACCCTCTACGAATGCCTCCAAACGGTGGCGGTGCTGATGAGCCCCTTCGCGCCGTTCTACGCGGACAAGCTGTACCGTGATCTGAAGGGCAAAGAGGCTGGTTCCGTGCACCTGGCGCAGTTTCCGGTCTGGGAGGCAAGCCTGATAGACGAGGCCGCCGAGCGCCGGCAGGAGATGGCCCAGATCATCACTTCGCTGATCCTGAGCCTGCGTCGCAAAGACAAACTGAAGGTGCGGCAGCCCCTCGCCAAGGCGATGGTGGCGATCAGTGACCCGAACCTGGGCGAATCCGAGCTTGAGCGGGTAAAATCTTTGATTGAAAGCGAAGTCAACGTCAAGGAAATTTCCTATCTTACCGAAGATAATTCAGTTCTTGTAAAGAAGGCAAAGCCAAAT
>CAYVAP010000812.1:0-2411 GCA_964449365.1 uncultured Bacteroidia bacterium | reverse complement strand
AAGCGTCAGCGAGCCAGGGGTAAAGTCGCCACCGGTAGGCTGAATCCACAGCGCTTGGTTGCTGCCGTCGTCAAAAGCATAAATGCCGCCCCCGAACTCACCAGTCCCGGTCGTGATGCCATTGGCATAGTCGCCCGTGGTGATGGTTTGGCCAAAAGCCAGATCGCCATCAGAAAAGCCCGTCGCAGCCCAAGCATCGGAGTCGAGCTGATCTGAAGCCGGAGTAGGGGAAAAGCCGGCTCCGCCAAACCCATTGAAGGTAAGAGTGAGTGGAGCGCCAGGGCCGGAGAGCACAGGTTGCCCCCAAAGGAGCGTAGCACTCAGAGCCAAGAAGAGGCTGGTAAGGAAACATTTTTTCATAGTGAAGTCATTTGCTAAGATTGAAAACGCACGCGAAGGTACAACAAATCGAAGCGATCTGGTGAATAGCCCTGATTATGAAACTGTAAAGAACTTTACAAAACGGTTTGCTAGCCTTGTGGGAGTGCCCCGGCTTTTCCAACTTTGCGGCATGGAGTTTCAAGATCGAGTCGTCTGGATTACCGGGGCCTCTTCGGGCATTGGCGAGGCCCTGGCCTATGCGTTTGCTCGTCAAGGGGCCATTCTCATCCTCTCAGCCCGCCGGGAAGCGGAGTTGCAACGGGTAAAGGCCGCTTGTTCGCAGCCTGATCGCGTACACGTGGCTCCCCTCGATCTGAGCCAAACCGAGGCCGTCGACACCCTGGTCGCTCAGTGGTATCAGCGCCTGGGGCGTATCGACCTGCTGGTCAACAATGGCGGCATCAGCCAGCGGGGGCTGGCCCACCAAACCGAGATGCCCGTCAACCGCCGCATGATGGAGGTCAATTTCTTCGGGCAAATCGCCCTTAGCCGGGCTTTGATGCCCTACTTTTTGCAGCAGCAAAGTGGCCACTTCGTGGTCATCAGCAGCATCACCGGAAAGTTTGGCTTCATGCTACGCTCAGCCTACGCCGCCAGCAAGCACGCCCTACATGGCTACTTCGAATCGCTTTACCTCGAAAGCCGCGACCAGGGCATCCAGGTAACCATGATCAATCCCGGGCGTATCGCCACCGCGATTTCCCTGCATGCCCTGCAAGCCGATGGCAGCCCGCAGGGCCGCGAAGACCCCAGCCTGGCCGCAGGCATGAGCCCCGAGCGCTGTGCCGAGCAGATTCTCGGCGCCGTCAAGCGCGGTCGCTACGAAATCACCATTGGCACCCTCGGCGAGCGCCTCATGGTGTGGTTCAAGCGCTTAGTCCCCAGCCTCTTCCACTTTATCGCGGCTAAGGTCCCCGCCCGCTGATTTTGGCATACCAGGCAGCGCCCGATTCTGGAATGGTGAGAAACTCCGAACTTCAAACTTCCCCCATCAGCGGCCATGCTGCCTCACTTCAAGCCGATCTCCCGCAGCCGCTGATTCAGGTATTCGCCGGCGGTGATATCTTCGTACTGCTTGGGATGCTCGCCATCCACACAGCTCGGCAGGGCACTGAGATCCATCTTAGAGATCGGGTGCAGAAAGAAGGGCACCGAATAGCGCGGCTGCTGCATGCGCTCGCGGGGCGGATTGGCCACCCGGTGGGTGGTGCTGCGCAGGCGCTGGTTGGTGAGGCGCTGCAGCATATCGCCCACGTTGATCACGATCTGGTGAGGCTCCGGGCTGGCGTCGATCCACTGGTTGGCGGTGTTGAGCACCTGCAACCCCTCAGCGCTGGCTCCGATCAGCAGGGTAATCAGGTTGATGTCTTCATGCTCAGCAGCGCGCACCGCTCCCTCGGGCACTGCGTCGGGATCGTCGATGCCATAGTAGTGGATGGGCCGCAGGATAGAATTGCCGTTGTGCACCTTGTCGTCGAAGTAATGGGTGGGTAGGGCCAGGTAGTCGGCGATGGCTTGCAGCAGGTGCAGGCCCGAGCGCTCTAGCGCCTGGTAGAGCCGCACCCCGTAAGTCTCCATTTCCGGCACCTCCTCCGGAAAGATGTTTTCCGGGTAGCCATAGGCGGCGGCTTCTTCGCCGTGCAGGATTTGGCCAATGTGGTAAAACTCCTTCAGGTCGCCCACGTTGCGGCCCTTGGCGTGCTCTTTACCGCGCGAGGTGTGGCCGCGCTGTCCGGCCATGCCCTCGATCTCGTACTTGGCCTTCACCTCGTCGGGCAGGGCAAAAAACGTCTGAAACGCCGCGTAAGCCCCATCGATCACCTCTTGCGGCACCCCGTGGTTGGAGACGATGGCAAAGCCGATCTGCGAAAACGAATCGCCCAGGGATTGGACGAAGGCGGCCCGCTGCGCAGCATCGCCTTGGGTATAGTCGTGCAAATCGACGGTAGGGATATGCGAAAAGCTCATGTGCTCGTTGCGTTTTGGGTGAGAAATAGCGGTAAGGTACAGAAAAATGGGGATTTGGGTGG
>CAYVAP010000811.1:0-2412 GCA_964449365.1 uncultured Bacteroidia bacterium | reverse complement strand
GTCCATAGGCTGCTGCCCATGGCCTCGATGGTGTGCGCCAGCTCTTGAGGGGACAAAGCCTCGGTGCTTTCCGAGTGCGTACCGACCAGGGTTTGCATGGCCTGCGCCAGCTCGCCGCCGGGGTCTAAGCCAGCGGATTGCCAAGCCCCAGCATTCGCGTCCGGGGGCAGATCTGGACTCAACCGCTTGAGGTTGCCCCGCGAGAGGGCGTGTACCATCCCCCGCAGGCGACCCGGCCCCAGTTGTTCGCTCAGGGCTTGGATCACCTCGGCCTGCTTCTCAGCCTGCAACGCGTTGAGATTGAACGCTAGCACCTCGCGCCCCATGGCCCGCAACTCCTCAAAAGCCGCGTCGATTTCTGCCCGTTGGCTGCGCCGATCTCGGTGCAACAGACAGAGATTCAGGCCCTCTGCGGCAAGTTTGCGCGCCGTGGCTAGTCCCAGTCCACTGGAACCACCGAGAATGAGAACGTATTGATCGCTGTGAGGGAAGAGCATAGGAGGAGTGAGCGGTACGGTTTGGGGCGGTAAGGTATGCGGTACAAGATGCTGCTTGTCAAAGATCGAGCGGCGCTGCCTCAGTCCGTCTAGTATTTCGCAAGGTACGGTTTATGACTGAAAAAAATCATCCCTTGGGCTGCGAAGGGTCAGTCGTCGAGAGGAAAAAATTCTACTTCTACGAATGAAGGGTCACGTCAACGCTCAGAACGCATGAAAAATGGATTTCTCACCATCCTACTGATGATGGGGTGGAGCCTATTTCCCCTCATGGCTCAATCATCCTATGACGCCGCCGACCTTAGCGGCGTTTGGGTCATGGCCACCCAAGACCACGATGAATTATCTTCCTGCAATTTTCAGTTGGAGGTGCGGGCTGTCGGCCCCTCTCAGGGGCAAATAGTCATCTACCTGGCTGATTACCAACTCTCCGGAGAGCCGATCTTGATTACGTTGCAGTGGCGTGAGGCCCAGCAGCGCTGGGAGTATGCCTTTGCCAGCCGTGGCGATGAGCCTTTCGATTTGGCGCGTCTCGACCATTTGTGGCTGCAACCTGAGCAGACGGTGGAGGGCCTGCGTATGCGCTATCAAGTGCAGGAGACGGACGCCAGCTACCTGGCTGACTTCTGGCTGCGCCCTCAAAACGAGGCAGCTATGGGATGGGCCTGCCGCTATCAGCAGCCTCTTACCAAGCGGCTCAGCCAGGAAGGATACCGCATTTTGGGAGCAGACCTGCAATCCCTCACGGCTGCTCAAGCTTTTGGCACAGATCAAGTGGGCGAGGAGCTGCGCTTCTTCGCCAATCACCAAACGCTACTCCCGATGTACGAAACCTGGTGCGCCTGCACAGACTTCGATATCGTAGTGATCGGCGGGGTGTACCCTGGCTCGTCGGTACAAGTCTACGGCATCGAATGGGACCAAGACGAGATCCGCTTGTACGAAACCCAGCTAACGTCAGAGGCTAGCGACCTGACGCGGGGCGATTTGCTGTATCGCATCTTGCCCTCGCCAGCGATGCAGTGATCGAATGGCTATGGGGAATAGAGTGAGGTATTGCACTAGTGCTTCGCATTCGAAATTCGTGATCAGTAATTCGTAATTGGAAGTACTGCTGGTCAAGATTCTATGCGAATTTCGAATGGTTAATTACTTCATTCCGAAGTCACTAGCTGATTCTTTCTTCATACCTTTTCTCATTTCCCATTTTCCAACAAAAAGAAGACGGCCCTGGGGAAGGGCCGCCCGACAGGGGTTCGGACAGGTACTTATGGAAAAACTACTTAGGTTATTTTTCGGCAGATGGTATATTCAACGGAAGTTCAGCGAAAAGGTCGCCCCGCTCTCCTGAGCAACTGATCAACCGTGCGACCTAGCCGGATAAGTGTTGCTGGTTTTTGAATTTTTCTAGAAAGAGACACCAAGGATCAGTCTCCAAGAGCTTTTTGTATCTTGAGCGTCCAAGAAACTACTTATGGTCGCTCAATCCCGGTTTTTGCTTCCTCTTTGGCTCGGTTTGCTATGGGGGCTTCCCTGGCTCTCTCTTTTGGGACAATCTTCTCCACCCAAGCGCGAATTTAGAGGAGCATGGATCGCTACGGTCAACAACATCGACTGGCCCTCACAGCCGGGGCTTGCCTCAGAAGAACAACAAGACGAGCTACTGACCCTACTCGACCGTTTGCGCGATCATGGCATCAATGCGGTGATCTTGCAGGTGCGAGCAGCCGGGGATGCGATTTACCCCTCGGAACATGTGCCCTGGAGCAAGTCTTTGAGCGGGCGGCAGGGGGTATCCCCTACCCCAGCGTACGATCCCTTGGCCTTTGCTATTGAGGCGGCACAGTATATTTCTTTTTTATGGCGCTGTGCGTAATCAAAAATGAGCGCGCGTAGAGTGTAATTTTTTTTTGCA
>CAYVAP010000810.1:0-2417 GCA_964449365.1 uncultured Bacteroidia bacterium | reverse complement strand
ACAGGGTAAAGGCTGTCATGTCCCTCACCCGCAGGCGATCGCGCAGCACGTCGGCGTAGGAGATGCTATCGGATTAGGTGGCGTCGGGATCTTTTTCGGGGTCGGCAGAATAGATACCATTGACGCGCGTACCTTTGAGCACCACGTCGGCCTCGATCTCGATGGCCCGCAGGCTCGCTGCGGTGTCGGTGGTAAAAAAGGGATTGCCCGTACCTGCTCCAAAGACCACGATGCGGCCTTTTTCGAGGTGGCGAATGGCCCGGCGGCGAATGTAGGGCTCACAGATCTTGTCCATGCCTATGGCTGACTGTAGCCGCACCTGCGCCCCTTGGCGCTCCAGGGCATCTTGCAGGGCCATGCCATTGATCACCGTAGCAAGCATCCCCATGTAATCGCCATGGGCGCGGCCCATCCCTCCGGCAGCCCCCTGAATGCCCCGAAAAATGTTGCCGCCGCCCACAACCACGGCCACTTCGGCCCCGAGTTTGGTCAGTTCGACGATCTGATGGGCGTAAAACGTGATGGTCTCGGCGTCGATGCCAAAACTCTTGTCACCCATGAGGGCTTCCCCGCTCAGTTTGAGCAAAATACGTTGATACTTGGTAGGCATATCGAGATATTGCGGTAAATGATCTGGTAAAACGCATCACAGGCGCGAGGCTAGCGCTTCCGGAGCAAAGTAAGTGACCATTTAGCCTAGTCCTAATAAACTGTCTATCAGTCATTACAACTACAAACAAATGACTACGAACTTCGAACCCGCTCCACCAGCGACCGCTCCTATTGAACAGAGCAGGGAAAAGAGGTCTTTCAAAAATAAGGCTTGCCTGTCTCGAAACAAGGCAAACTTGAGGGAACCGAGGCAATGGCGGTCCGAAGCTCTGCTTTCGCTCCCTCAGGGCACAAAAAAGAGAGTTTGAGGCCCAAACTCTCTTTCGTTTCTCTCAATCTGATACACAGGGCAACCCCTTATTCTTCCCCCAACTGCACTCGCGAGAAGGCTGACACGGTTACGTCTTTGCCCAAGGCATCTTTGATGTACTGCGACACCGTCTTGGAGGTATCCTTGACGAACTCCTGGTTGAGCAGGGTGTTGTCTTTATAAAATTTATTGAGCTTACCCATGGCGATCTTTTCGATGATTTGCTCGGGCTTGCCCTCGGCACGGGCTTGCTCTTTGCCGATCTCAATCTCCTTATCGATCACCTCCTTAGGGACGCCGTCTTTGTCTACCGATACCGGGTTCATGGCCGCGATCTGCATGGCTACGTCCTTTCCGACCTCTTCTACTGGCTGATCATTGACCCCCTGAAAAGCCACGGCTACCCCAATGCGAGACCCTGGGTGCAAGTAGGTGACTACCTTGTCGCCCTCAATACGTGCGTATTTGCTCACGTCGATCTTCTCGCCGATTTTCCCCATGGCGTCGGTCAGGTGCTCTTCGATGGTCTTGCCGTCCATATTCAGGGCCTTGAGAGCCGTCAGATCGGCGGGATGCTGACCGTGCGCCAACTGAGCTATCGACTCGCCAAGGGCCTGGAAGTCGTCGTTGCGAGCCACAAAGTCGGTCTCGCAGTTGAGCTCGATCAGGGTGGCCTCACGGTGGTTGTCGCTAGCTGCGATGAAAACCGCCCCCTCTTTGGCCTCCCGATCGGCCCGCTTAGCCGATACTTTCTGGCCTTTTTTACGCAGATTTTCTACTGCTTTATCAAAATCCCCGTCAGCTTCTACCAGTGCCTTTTTGCAGTCCATCATGCCTGCACCGGTGGTCTGGCGGAGTCGGTTGACTTCTTTTGCCGTGATTGCCATACCTGTATTGTTTCCGATTTGGGTTTAAGGGTCGAAAAATCAGGGGCAAAAGTAGAACATTTCCCCCCAATTACCAACCATCTGACCATCAGCCCATGAGATAGATCTGCCAAGATGCTCTCGCGGGCCGTCCCACGCAGGGATCTGGTCAGGGATTGGCCTGATCGGTAACGAATAACCTCAGCTACGTACTAGCCAACTATGAGTCTCTCTCTTGCTATCCTCCTTTTGGCGCTGGCCAGTGTCGTGGTCACGGTGGCAGGCACACGCCTGACCCAAGTGGGCGATCAACTAGCTGACCTCACGGGACTAGGAGAAGCCGTGGTCGGGGCCCTGCTGCTGGGCATCACCACCTCGCTGCCTGGCATAATCACCACCGTTTATGCCGCTTGGACCCAGCACCCCGAGCTAGCGGTGAGCAACGCCATCGGGGGCATTGCCGCCCAAACCTTCTTTCTCGCCATCGCCGACATCGTGTATCGGCGCACCAACCTGGAGCACGCAGCCGCGTCTTTTGCCAACCTGATGCAAGGCGTCCTTCTGATGGGGCTGCTAGCAATGATATTGGTAGGCAGCTCAGGCCCTGACCTTTCGTTCTTCCACATCCA